>NZ_JCACKS010000024.1:0-18297 GCF_059505505.1 Pelatocladus sp.
TGCACAGCTTTATCTTAATAAATGTACTTCATTAGACCGGTAAACGCTATATACAACGCATGAAAACAAATTAGAGATGGTTGACTGACAAAACTTCAAGAATACTTATAAATGTCGAAAGCTTTCTGTTGTTTTATCTTGCATCTGTCTTTTTTCTAACGTTAGAGCAAGCCAATAGCAAGTAGTTCTTGTGCAAATAAATACAAGAGTCTTACTGCTAAATTCCGACATATTTATTTTTTCTTCATCTTTCCCTGCTGAAAATAGTATGATAATCATTCTTATCAAAAAAATATTACAGCATTTAAGAGTTAAAAACTCATAACACAAAAGTGTTATGGGCTGCAATTGTGTGTGTCGATTTTATAGGCTGTGGAGTGGAGGAAAATCTTGAAGCTACGACATTTTCGTTATTTGGGAATTGCAGGATCTGTCTGTTTGCTATTATGGTCTGAGTCTGTCAAAGCACAGGGAAAAGAAAAGTTAGACCAGATTAATCTGATTCCAGAGTATACAGTTTTTAACGAAGGAATAAAAGCAGAAGTACCCATCACAGAGATTCCTCAACTGAGTGACATCCAACGTCCACATACCAGTGTGAAAGACTGGCTAGCACAGGGACAAAAACAAAATCAAGTCATATTAGTAACAGGGGTAAGCTTAAACACCAGCGAGAATAGTTTAGAAGTAATTTTAGAAACACTTACTTCTGACCAATTGCAAACAGTAGTTAAGAGTGAAGGAAATAATTTTATTGTTGATATTCCCAACGCTCAACTGAAGCTAAGTACTGGGGAATTATTCCGTCAAGAAAAACCGACTGCGGGAATTACTGATATTGTAGTCACAAATCAGGATACAAACACTATCCGAGTCACAGTGACGGGTGAGACGAGTTTACCGAAAGTTGAGCTAGACGACAGCGATAAAGGTTTAATTTTTGTTGTCACACCAGCTACAACTTCTGCACAGCAACCACAAACACCGGATACGCCCCCGGCAAACACCACAGAACAAGGCGAAGAACCACCAATAGAACTCGTTGTCACGGGGACAAGATTTGAAACTCCCATTGAAGACACTCCCCAATCAATTCAGGTGATTCCACGTCAAGTGCTGGAAGATAGAGGAGCAGTGCGTTTGGATGAGTTTACCGATAATGTCAGCGGTATCCAACGGGTAACAGGTGGAGACGGACTTGGGTCATCGGGTTTTATCATTCGTGGGTTCTCTGACGGTTTTGAAAATCTCCGCAATGGATTTCGGAGTCAGGGCGGTTTTCCGCGCGATCTGGCCAATATCGATCAAGTTGAGGTACTTAAAGGTCCGGCGGCGGCTTTGTATGGTGGTGGTTTTCAGTCAGGTATTGTGAATATTTTGACGAAAAAACCCCTTGACGAACCACGTTATGAAGTCAAAGCTACTGTTGGGAGTTACGACTTTTATCGTGGTGAACTCGATTTAACAGGCCCATTAGTAGAAAATCGATCGCTGTTGTATCGTCTGAACGTCGCTTATCAAGATCAGGGGAGTTTTCGTAACTTCCTTAACTACAAAAGCTTTTTTGTCGCGCCATCTTTGACCTGGAACATAGGCCCACGTACTAGTCTGAGCTTTGATTATGAATATTTAAACACCGATTACCCCGATGATGAAACATTTAGAGCCGAGCCAGAATTTTTACAAATTTCCCCGAAAACCTATCTAGGTGAACCAGATTTAGACAATGAAAAGTTCACTGCTCACTCACTCTCACTCGAATTTTCACACGAGTTTAGTGATAACTGGCAGTATCGATTAGGATTTAATACACTTTGGCAAGATGTTTTTGATGAGGGAGCAACTCGTAGTGGTAGACTGCAAGCAGATCGTCGCACATTGAATCGGGAGTTCACTAGACGCACTAACGATCTGCAAAATCTCACCCTGAGAAATGAAATTTTAGGAAAGTTCAATACTGGTTCCGTGAGGCATAATCTACTCTTTGGGGTGGATTACTCCCGCTTGGAGTATGCCTATACCTTCTCTAGTGCGCCGATCGCTCCCATCGATATCTTTAATCCAATCTACGGTGCTAGACCAACAGCAGCACTTTCACTGAACTTTAACGAGGCATACGGTGATAATACCCTTGGTATTTACCTCCAGGATATTGTTGAAGTGCTGCCTAATTTGAAAGTTTTAGCAGGAGTGCGCTTTGATAATGTCAATGGCTTCTACGAAGACCGCGAAACAAACACTAGCATTAATGAAGTAAGTGATAGTGAGTTTTCACCGAGACTTGGTATTGTTTATCAGCCTGGCGATACTACAACACTTTATGCCAGTTGGTCAAACTCATTCACACCCCAAATCTTTGGTAGAAACTCCAATGGAGAACAATTTGAACCTGTGACTTCCCAGCAATACGAGGTAGGAATTCGCCAAGAGTTTTTAGACCAGCGACTGTCAGCAAATCTGGCGCTGTTCCAAATTACACGCCAGAACGTCGCTACCACAGACCCAAACTCCTCTGACCCTTTTGCCACAATTCAGACGGGAGAGCAACGTAGTCGTGGGGTTGAATTGGATATTAATGGGGAAATTTTACCTGGCTGGAAGATGATTCTTACTTATGCTTATACCGATGCACAGGTAACAAAGGATAATGAAATTCCTGTTGGCGATCGCTTACCGAATGTCCCTTACAATAGCGCTAGTCTATGGACAACTTATGAAATTCAAAGTGGCAATCTTCAAGGGTTGGGTGCAGGCTTGGGGATTGTGTATGTAGGCGATCGCCAAGGTGGACTGCCTAATACAATCACCATACCTTCATACGTCAGAACAGACGCAGCGCTCTTCTATCGCCGCCCTCAGTTCGAGGCACGCTTGAACTTCAAAAATCTTTTTGATACTAATTATTATGATGCCACTGATGGTACAACAATTAATCCCCAAGAACCATTTACAGTAATTGGTAGTTTTTCCTATAGGTTTTGAAGATGATTTTGATGAATTATACCTGTGCAAAAACTACAGTCATCACCTCTAAATTTCTTCAACAGAGGGGATGGAGAAAATTATTAGCTGCTAGTTGGGGAATTTTACTCATCGGCTTAACTGCTTGTAATCGCAATACCTCAAATTCCGCAGCTGCAAATTCTGTTCCTAAAGATGAAATTGTCATCGATTTAGGATGGAATGAATACGGTAATTTTCGCCAGGGATTTGATCCCACCGATGGTTGGTCTTGGGATAGTTACGGCGATCCATTATTGCAAAGTCGCTTATTGAGGCGTGACATTAATCAAGGACTAGTCATGGATCTGGCTGTAAGCTATCAATTGAGTAGCGATCGCAAAATTTGGACAGTAAAAATCCGCCCTGATGTTCGCTTCAGTGATGGAAAACCCTTAACAGCAGAAGATGTTGCTTACACATTCAACAAAGACACAGAATTAAGTTTAGAAAAATTTCTAGACAAAGCCGTAGTCACAGGCGATTATGAGGTGAAATTATATCTTAAAAAACCAAATATCATCTTTGTTGACAAACTCGCCAGCTTAGGCATTGTCCACAAACACGCCCACAGCAAAACATACAACCGCAATCCCATTGGTTCTGGCCCCTACAAGTTAGTACAGTGGGTTGAGGGAGAACAAATTGTTTTGGAAGCTAACCCTTATTACTATGGGAATAAACCCAAAATCAAGCGTGTTGTTTTCTTATTCACCCAAGGAGATGCTGCTTTCGCGGCGGCTAAATCAGGTCGCGCTCAAATTGCCAAAATTCCCTATCCCTTGGCAAAGCACTCTGTAAGAGGAATGCAACTATACCAAGTTCCGACTCTAGATCATACTGTCACGATCTTACCTTTTGCCCCCGATACTGGACAAAAAAATGCTCAAGGTTATCCTACTGGAAATAACGTCACATCAGACCGAGGAATTCGCCAAGCAATCAACTACGCAATTAACCGCCAGAAATTGATAGATGCAATTTTGTGGGGCTATGGGTCTAGTGTTTATGGTTATCCAGGTGGGCCGCCTTGGCAAGAACCAGCCCCAGCCATTGCTGATGCAGATATCAATAAAGCAAAACAAATCCTGGCTGAAGCTGGGTGGCGGGATAGCAACGGTAATGGGACGGTGGATAAACAAGGAACAGAAGCTGAATTTACCTTGCTTTACACAGCAAGTTTACCCCACGAACAAGGATTAGCGATGGCGATCGCCCAAATGCTCAAACCAGTGGGTATCAAGATTAAACCAGAGGGTTCATATTGGGAGCAGATGAAGCATCGCATCCAGCATGACGCTTGGTTCTATACTTTGACAACACGTTCTCAAGATTTGTTTTCCCTTTACCGTAGTCCCAATGGTATACCCAATCGTCGCCCTAATTACAGTAATTACACCAATACCACAGTTGATCGCATATTGGATCAAGGGTTAGGTGCTGCTAATGAAACCGCCGCTAGCAAGTATTGGAAACAAGTGCATTGGAACGGTCAAACTGGAATTGGGACTCAAGGAGATGCAACTTCTGCTTGGTTGGTTAATCTAAATGAGACTTATTTAGTAAGTGAATGTCTGGATATTGGTAGACCAAAAGTGCCATCTCAACGTCACCAAGGAAGGTTGTTGAGTAACATTACTGAGTGGAAGATAATTTGTAATTCGTAATTTGGAAAATGAATTTTTTATTGCGATTTTTTCTGAAAAAACTGCTTTATCTTTTCCTATTGCTATTGACAGTGGCAATTCTTACCTTTGTGTTGATGAGTTTATCTCCTATTGACCCAATTGATGCCTATGTCAATGCTACCCTGAGATTGACACTCACTCCTGAACAAAGAGAATTAATTGCCCAACGCTGGGGATTGGATAAGCCTATGACTACTCGTTTCTTTCTTTGGTTAGGGCAACTTTTGCAAGGGAATTGGGGCGAGTCTATGGTTTATCGAGCATCGGTATGGCAAGTTATTGCTAACCGTTTTGGTGCATCGCTGTGGTTGATGGGGCTGGCTTGGGTGCTGTCAGGATGCTTTGGTGTAACTCTTGGTATCCTCGCCGGAGCCAAGGAAGGCTCATTTTTGGATCAAACTATTCGCCTATATGCCTACACTTTGGCATCAGCTCCCACCTTTTGGATTGCTTTATTATTACTAACCTTATTTTCTGTAACCCTACAAGTTACACCAATTTGCTGTGCTTCGCCACCTGGGGTATTGCTACGCGATGTCAGCCTTTGGGATAGACTATACCATTTAATCTTACCTGCTCTAGCACTGAGTTTGATGGGTGTTGCTACTATTGCCTTAGTTACTCGTGAAAAACTGATCGAAATTCTCCACAGCAACTTTGCTTTGTTCGCCTATGCTCAAGGAGAAACAAAAACAGGGTTGATTCTGCATCATGGTTTGCGAAATATTGCCTTACCTGCGATTACATTACAGTTTGCGAGTCTGAGTGAATTGTTTGGTGGTTCCGTGCTGGCGGAAAAAGTGTTTGGCTATCCTGGTTTGGGTGATGCAACAATCCAATCTGCACTCTCTGGTGATGTACCTTTACTGGTGGGTATTGTTTTCTTTAGTGCAGTGTTTGTCTTTACAGGTAATGCTTTAGCAGACTTCACCTATCAAATCATTGATCCCCGCATTCGTCTTGGAAACCCCACACTATGAAACAAAGAATTGCGATTCCTGCTTCTTTCGCTAGAAAACGTCATCATCTCTCAATTCTGGGTAATCGCCGCAGTAAAACTTTAGCGATCGCATTCCTTTGTTTATTCGTGCTGATCGTTCTACTTTTAGGTACTCAAATTATCAGCACAGATGGACTAGAAATCAACTTGCAAGCTCAAAATCAACCACCTGAATTTGCTCATCCCTTCGGTACTGATTGGTTGGGAAGGGATATGCTCACCCGCACCTTACATGGATTGAGCCTGAGTTTATGGGTGGGGTTACTCACTGCTATCTGTAGTGCAGTGTTGGCACTGGTACTAGGCACAACTTCCGCAATTATGGGTGGTAAAGTCGATGTGGCTATTACTTGGTTAATTGATGTATTTTTCAGCCTACCTCATTTGGTGCTGATTATCTTAGTGGCATTTGCGGCTGGTGGTGGAGTAGGGGGTTTGTTAATTTCCATTATTATTACTCACTGGATGGCATTAGCAAGACTCCTACGAGCAGAAGTTCTGCAAATTAAGAATTCCGACTATGTGCAATTATCTTCTAAATTGGGGCGATCGCCATTTTGGATTGCTCGTCATCACATGATACCCCACCTTTTTCCCCAGTTCCTCGTCGGGCTGATTTTACAGTTTCCCCATGCGATTCTGCATGAGGCAGGTCTGACTTTCCTGGGTTTGGGTCTTTCGCCGGAAACACCTGCGCTCGGTATTATACTATCAGAATCAATGCGGTACTTATCAGCAGGTTACTGGTGGCTTTCGGTATTACCTGGAGTTGCCCTATTAATTGCTGTCAAAGCCTTTGATATATTGGGTGCAAGTATGCGTGCATTGCTCGATCCCAAAACAAGTCAGGGATAACAATTCAAAATTCAAAATTCAAAATTCAAAATTCAAAATTTTAAGATGTTATCAGTGAAAAATCTGAGTGTTACTTTCACAATGTACGATGTGGGTCTGACCCAAAAGCAGTTAACTGTAATTACTGAACTGGATTTAGAAGTTAAGTCTGGTGAAATAATAGCAGTTGTTGGTTCTAGTGGCTCTGGTAAAAGTTTACTAGCTCATGCCATCTTGGGTATATTGCCTCACAACGCCCAAGTGACAGGACAGATTATTTTCCAGGGAGAACCATTGAGTCGAGAACATCAGGCTCAGTTGCGGGGAAAGCAAATTGCCCTGATTCCCCAGTCAGTAAGTTACCTTGACCCTTTAATGCGTGTTGGTTCTCAGGTGCATCGAGCGGGTCGTTTAAGTGGATTGGCTAATATAAAAGCGGATAGTGCAGTTAACCAAGTATTTGACCGCTATGGACTGGCGACGGCGGTGAAACAGCAGTATCCTTTTCAAATTTCTGGAGGTATGGCGCGGCGAGTGCTAGTTGCTACAGCAGCAGTAGGGTGTGCTGAGTTGTTAATTGCTGATGAACCTACTCCTGGGTTACATCCAGAGGTTGTAGTAGAGACGTTGAATCATCTGCGGGAACTTGCCAATGAGGGTAAAGGTGTAATTTTAATTACCCATGATTTAGAAGCGGCATTGCAAGTAGCCGATCGCGTGGCTGTGTTTTATGCGGGGACAACCCTAGAAGTTGCGGCGGTTGATGATTTCACCTCTGGAAATCTGCGTCATCCTTATACCCAAGCTTTGTGGCGATCGCTTCCCCAAAATGAGTTTATCCCAGTTCCCGGTAGCCAACCCAGTCCAGAAGCTTTGCCTGTTGGTTGTTTATTTGGCGATCGCTGTCCCCTAGCAACAGAGGCTTGCTGGGAAGCTAGACCCCAAGTTCGGATAGTACGGGGCGCTCCCGTGAGGTGTATTCATGTTGAAGGCTGAACATTTATCTTTTCGTTACCATTCCCAGCAAAGGTGGATTTTGCAAAATTTTAGTTTGGAATTAACCGGAGGCGAAGTTGTGGGCTTGACTGGGCCGAGCGGTTTGGGTAAAACCACAATTGGTAAACTCTTAGCGGGATATCTGCAACCGACTCAAGGAAAGGTAACTTGTAATGGTCAGCCCTTATCCAGCAGTAGTTATTGTCCTGTCCAACTGATTTTTCAAAATCCTGAACTAGCTGTTAATCCGCGCTGGCAAATTAGCAAAATTTTAGCAGAAGGACAGCCTCCTTCAGATGATTTACTTGCTGCTCTGGGTATTCACCAAAGTTGGCTCAATCGCTATCCTCATGAACTCAGTGGCGGTGAGTTGCAAAGGATTGCAGTGGCGCGATCGCTCAACTCTCATACTTGCTACTTAATTGCAGATGAAATGACGGCAATGCTAGATGCTAACACGCAAGCTCTGATTTGGCAGGTTGTGATTAAATATGCTAGAGAACGTGAGTTAGGCATTTTGGTGATCTCTCATGAAGCCCCACTGCTCAAACGTCTTTGCGAGCGCACTATTCACTTATCAAAAGATAATTCGTTCAATTTGTCTTACTTGTGATTTGGTCAGTAATTGAGCATCGGGATTCAAATTCCACTTTATTCTCAAATTCTCCAGGAGGTATTCAAAGGGGTGTAGGGGAATAGGGGTGTAGGGGTGTAGGAGACCCACGCTTAAAAACGTGGGATTGAAACAAGGACACCTTGTATCTCGCGCCTACTCGATTGATACAAATCTTTTTTCAAAGGTGGGCTTTATACCCACCCCTGTTCGCGCAGCGTTCCCGTAGGGTAGGATTTTTCACATCACCACACCCTTACCCCCTTACACCCCTACACCCCTAGTTTTGTTAAGTCAAGGATTTGGCAAAGCACTGTCAGAAATCTTCAACACAGGAACTGTACGCAAGAACCCCATTTTCGAGCCTGTTCTTGTTCTGCTAGCAGTGGAAAGAATTCCCATCTTGGTTCGACCATCTGTACATTGTTAATACTCAAGCGCGATGAGAACGGTGTACATTAGCGTTTAAACAAAGTCAAATGCCTGTGTAGTATTTTGTTGTTGTTCTTTACACTTATTCTTATTCTAAATAACTTAGAAGGATATGGAAGGCGCTCAAAACAAGAATACGTACAATTTTTGCATATTGCTAATGGTTCTTTAAGAGAACTCGATACACAATTAATCATTGCTAAAGAAGTAGATTTGGCAGATGTCACTGGAAGGATAACTTGGCAGAAAAGGACACTATATGCTTCCAATCGTCTATCGGACAAATTATGGTTCCAACAAAACAATTTTAGAAATCAAAAAAATAATTCATGCACAAGATTATTGTGCATTTAAACGTGTTTTGAAGCATTTTCCAAAACTACTCTAGATGATAATTTCCAGAAATCTTCAATAGTATGTTTTATATCCCACATTCCGCACTTCATTTTGTAATATGCTTGTCTTATGAAGTTTGGGCTAATGGTAGTTAAATAGCGATCGCCAAAAGCCTAAAAAATAGCAGTGTTAATACTTAATACCATTAACGGTTTTTTGTAAGATTTGTTGAAGCATTATATATTACATTATGAAGTGCGGAATGTGGGTTGGAGAAAGAAGTTTTACACATTGTCTGGGAACTTGGTAGCTTCACCGTCAGAGATGTGCATGAACGCATTGTCGCTGACCCCACACGAAAGCTAGCCTACACCTCGGTGACAACAATTCTCAATCGTCTGACCAAGAAAGGTTAGCTTGCTTGCGATAACGAAAGTCGTAGCTTTAGATGCCGATCATTAGTATCTCAGGAGGAGGCGCAAGCACTCCAAGCTTATGAACAGTTGCATAAATTTCTAGCTGTTGGCAATCCGGCTACCGTTGCAGCTTTTGCCGACAGTTTAGATCAGCCAGTGTGGAAAAGTTTGAAGCCATTGCCCGAAAAATACAAGCTCTTCGCAATCTCAAGGAGGAGGAGTGATGCATCTGGTAATGGGTGACGCATAATCAATTTAGGCTTTTCCAAGTAATAAGGCACTTTCCAAGAATTAAAAATTTCTCCCAAAATGTCGGTACCCTCGCGTTTTCTCTGTGGGCGCAACTGTCATATCCAAAGCGGGACATTGTATTGTCACCGAGATCCCTTATGATGAGCGATCGCGTACCCGTTTAGCTTGTTTCTTTTGCTTGGTAGATTATCGTCTTGTACTTGCTAACAATAATCCAAAAGTAAGTAGTTAAACAAAATTAATTACATAGTTTTTACCAAATTGTCTAAGGATTTTTTCAATAGATGCAACAAAAGTTTGCCAACTAGAGTAAGCATCTATTTCAATCCATTCATACTTAATAAATCGCCACAGAATTTCAATCAAATTCAATTCAGGTGAATAAGATGGCAACTCAAATATAGTAATACCGCGTTCTTTCCATTCTTCGATTTTGTCAAGGACAGCGTTACTAGTATGAATAGAAGCTTGGTCAGCAACAATAAATGTTGGTTTATCCACTTCTGGAAAGAAAGTATCGATACAAGCAACAACTACATCAGAATTAATACTTTGAAATGAAACATAAGCTTCAAGATGATTTTTTCTATTCATAATTCCTAATACATTCAAACGAGGACTACGATTACTAGGAATCGTTAAATATTCACCTTTATTTTGCCATGCATAAGGTACGGATGGTATCAAGCAAAATCCTGTTTCATCTGAATCCTCCTTTAAAAAATAGGGCAGGCTTGAAACCCCTTTATTAATAAATGGGCCGACGAGATATTCGTAGAAGCCTGCCCTATTTTTTCTAGGAAACGTCTCATCTAAGTAATATAAGTTGATTTTACCTTCCGAATCTAATCGTTTAAGTTCTGATAGCTGTGCTTGTTTTTCCTTGTATATTAAAGGGTCTGGCTCTCCTCCAACATCTCGACGCATTCTATGCCAACTCATAGAAAATTTTCTGATTATTCTTTTGATTGTTTCAGTACTAACTCCAATGCCCCATTCTTCTTTTACTTTCTGTAGCACCTTTTTTAATTGCCTTGGTTCTTGTTTCGCCCACTCTCTTATTGTTGATTCTTGCTCCGCATTAAATATTCGTTTGCAGCCTCTTCCTGATTTATTATACAGTCCTATTATTCCCTCAGATTCCCACCGATTTAACCAGTTATAGATTGTCTTATGACTAACTTGAAAAATATTCATTAGTTCTTTGGTTTTTACCCCTTGTGAGGCTAGTATTATGAAATGCGCTCTTTGCCGCACTTGATGGTGTCGGCTTTGACAATAGATTCGCTCCAGCAGTTTCAAATAAAGAGGATTTATTTCTCGAATCAAGAACATCTAACAATTTAAATTAATACACAATTTTAACATCCTGATATAATATACTATTTATTTGTGTAATTAATTATGTTTAAGTACTTATCCAGAACCGATTGAAGCGGCGATCGCTCAATTAGAATCGTGGTGGCAAACATTGGGCGAGCGCTATTTACATGAAACAGGCTCACTGGCGGTGATCACTGGAATGCAGGCTCCACCTAGTCAGTTCTCTTCCCTAACAGAACTTTCAGTTTCTGCAATGGTATGTTGCTGAACAACATCAAGAAGAGTTTCTGTTTAAAGGAATTCTCGATAAAATTCACCTTATTGGAACCGAATTAATTAGCTGTTCTCCATCGCCTTCTTGGCAGATTTTAATTGTTTCCAAAGTGAATGAATTTGTTTATAAGCTTCTTCTGGAGAAATCTTACCACCAGTTTGTAGATTACAGATATAAGTCACTCGTTGAGAAAACTCTTGAAGATGTGCATTAAAAACCAAATACTCAGTCTTTGATTGTCCATAATATGGATTACGAGGATATAGAAAGTCACATAATTCCGAGAGAAAATTAGAGCTTGTATTCATAACAACTTAGTCAAAAAATTGAAAAATTAATAATTCAAGAACATGTTAATAGAGCATAGTTAAAAACCATGATTTGCTTAACGAAGTTTAGTCATACTGTACTAATTTCCAGTTTCGACCCTTTTGACAAGCATTACAAGCAGCAGTTTTGGGTTCAAAATCAATACAACCTATCGCATATTCCGAACAAGCCTTCTTAGGATTGACTGTACATTTTAGACGGTAATCATTAGTGAAATATTCACAAGCATGACAAGGAATTTGATGTAACTTATGCAAATGATTTATACCTTTTTTTAGAGTTAAGCAAATACTCCAAAGCAGTAAAATTATCATTGCCCAAGCACATAAGGCATAAAAAATTGTAGTCATCACTATATTGTTACTCCACAATAAATTCCAAGAAATTGCCCGCAGTCAACTGCTTTTAACCGCAGGCATAAAACAAGACTAGCTAGTGTTGAGCGAACTTGAGAAAACTAAGGCACTTTCCAAGAAAAAAATCCCAGCCTTGGCAGCGCCTGGTAGGGCGCTGCCCCCACCACGCTCTCCGGCTTGAATAAGCCGAAAAAATATAAGGCTGGGATTTTTTTTAAGATTTCTCCTAAGAAATGCCACGCGCTCGCCAAGCATGCCAAACATAACCTAAGAAAGCCAACAGACCCAAAAAAAATTGAATGTTTGCCATTCCCAAACGTTCCGAACCATAAAACTCTACTGGGAAAACCGTAGTGTTATATCCCACAAAAGTAGCGGAAATCCAAGCCATCAAAGCCAAACCAAGCAAACTATAGGACAGAATATCTTCACCATTTTCAATCGATAAAATCCGCCTCACCCAACTAAAAGGTTGTACAAGAATGTGCCAAGTACCACCGAAAATGAGTATTAATCCAACCCAAATGTGACCGCCGATAACATCCTCCAAGTTATCAACACTTGCCATTCCCAATAAAGTCCAATGACCATCTTTTATCCCCACCAAATAGCCAAATATTTTTACTGGGTCAAGTGTTGGATGAGTAATGAGCCGAATATCTCCTACATGGGTATCATAAATTCCACCAAAAAACATGGCTTTTAGTACTAGTAAAAATGCACCAAAACCTAAAATAACCAGGTGATGACCTAAGATAAAACCCAGCTTTTTTGGGTCATTCCATTCATAGTGAAATTTGGCAACCTGTCCACCATTAGTATATAGAATTGCCGGACCACGAAAAACATGGAAAAGTCCACCTGCACCTAAGACAGCAGATGCGACTAAATGCAAAATTCCGATGACAAAATAAGGATAAGTATCGATTACTTCACCCCCAGCACCTACGCCCCACCCTAAAGTTGCTAAGTGAGGTAACCAAGTCATCTTCTGTTCAGACATTGCGACTCCAGGGACAAAGCGTGTCACTTCCACTACGCTAGTCGCTCCTACCCAAAACATAATTAAACCTGCATGAGCAATGTGAGCGCCTAGTAGTTGACCGGACAAATCAATTAAACGAGCATTACCAATTAACCAAGATGAATCTGTGTCTGCTGCGAAAGTTTTATCAGTCGAAATTGCCACAGTTGCATACCTCTTACATAAACCTGGGCAGTTTTGTCTATTTTTAATAGAACCCTTTAAAATGTTTTAACTTCCATAAAAAGTACTGGAGACTAGGAAAATAATTTTTGTCCTTCACCAAGTCTCCAGTCCTCTTAGGCACAAACCCGCGAATAAATCAGCCCAGCCGCTTCATTTTTACTGAACAAAACTGAACAACCCTTTTGGTTTGTTGGCTTGGCCAACTATATTTTCGGGGTGGATTCTCAAAACGAACGGTTTTTCGCAACAATACTGAAAATAGTCGCAACAAATCCGTTCGTTTTGAGAAGGGTTGTTCAGTTTTGTCTAGTCAATCCCCAACCCTATTAATCTATTTCGTGGGATTTATATATTTTTCAAGGGGGAGCAAAAACGCTTTAAGGCGTTTTTGCGTAGACGCAACGCGGCTTCCGAAGGTGGGCTGGGCTGATTTATTTATTGGAGATCCCTTAGCAATTTAGGAGCTAGTTTCAATGGCATTTAATGCCCGTTCAACTCGTTTGAAGTCAAAGCCTATTGCTCGTAGTGCGTGCCAAAGATGACCTTGTAGAAAGAAGAAAGCAAGGAAGAAATGGACATTTGCTAACCATGCTCTGGCAGTATGATTGCCATAAGGTAGCTGTATAGTGTCAGCAAAATAAGGTGAAACACCAAACTTAACTTCTAAAGGAGGTCCATAAAATTCCACAGCATAAGCTAAAGTGTTAACGGCACAAAAGTAAGCCGCAACAAATCCTGCTAAGGCAATACCACCTAAAGAGTAAGAAAGAATAGCTTCACCAGAAAAAATCAGAAGTTTCTTTGCCCAAGGTAAAGGTTTAACGAGGATATGCCATACACCACCAAATAGCAGCAGCAAACCCACATATATGTGACCACCCACTAAATCTTCTAAATTGTCCACACTTGCAAAGTGAGTCTGATAGCCAAAAATGACAAAAGGATCAAGGGTGGGGTTAGTAACAACTCGGACATCATGAATGGTTGCATCATATAGTCCACCCCAGAACATCGCTTTTGCCACTAATAGCAAAGCTCCAGCACCCAAGAACAGCAAGTGATGTCCTAAGATAAAGCCAAGTTTATCTGGATTATCCCATTCAAAGTGGAATTTACGCGCACGACCTGTCGCATCTTTTAAGTTCTCAGGGCCTTTCAAAGTATGGAACAGCGCACCTGCACCTAAAACCGCAGATGAAATTATGTGTAAAGCTCCAATCACAAAATAGGGATAGGTATCTATAACTTGACCGTTTGCTCCCACACCAAAACCCAAGGTAGCTAAGTGGGGTAACAATATTAACCCTTGCTCACCCATAGGTATCTCAGGGTTGTAGCGCGAAAGTTCAAACCAAGTAAAAGCTCCCGCCCACAAAGTAGTCAACGCTGCTTGGGCAACATGAGCACCGATGAATAAGCCAGAAAGATTAGCGAAGCGGGCATTACCAGCCCACCAATCATATTTGACGTTAGAACTGCCGTATGTTTGCATTGCTTGGGTGATTACTCCTTACTTATTGCTATAAATACTCAAGAAAATCTTCAGTTATTGCAAAAAATACTTGCTTGTAAATCTCATTACAAGCAAGTTCTTTCCTTGGACGTTGGGGATTTCCAGAAAATAAAATTAAAAAAAATCCCAGCCTTGCTGCCACCTCCACGAGAGATCTTTCATATTTGGGATTTTTTTCTTGGCAAGTGGTTAATGGTCTGTAAAACCAAATTCAGTTTATTGAGAATATATTTTAATAATCAAGTAAATTTACAAAACGTAATCATCTCAGATTTGATTTTCAATTAGATGACACTAAATTGCATTAATTGGAATTTTAGTGTAAGCTCTTTTTAAACTTGTTGAATAAAATTCTCAACAAATTTAGACAGGTGAAAAATGGCAACTTCTATAAGTCCGCTGTCGGTGGAACAAGACCTAGCCGACTCGCCTTGGTGGGCTGGAAACGCAAGGCTTACCAACTTATCGGGTAAACTACTAGGCGCTCACGTCGCTCATGCTGGTCTGATTGTTTTTTGGGCAGGAGCGATGACTTTATTTGAGCTAGCCCATTTTAATACAGCTTCCCCAATGTACCAGCAAGGCTTAATTTTACTGCCTCACCTAGCTACTCTTGGTTGGGGTGTAGGTGCAGAAGGTGCAGTGGTAGATACTTATCCCTATTTTGTGATTGGAGCTTTGCATTTGATTTCCTCAGCCTTTCTGGGTTTTGGAGGAATCTTTCATTCCCTACGTGGCCCGGAAAAATTGGAGGGTAAAGTTCCTTTCTTTGGTTACGACTGGTCAGATACAGGCAAAATGACCACAATCCTTGGTATTCACTTGGTTTTACTCGGTTGCGGTGCATTATTGTTAGTCGCTAAGGCAATGTACTTTGGTGGTTTGTACGACCCAAACATTGAGAATGTGCGAGTAATTACAAATCCGACGCTGGACCCAACAGTTATCTTTGGCTATCTATTCGGCGCAATTGGTAAATTCTGGATTGCTGGCGTTGACAACCTAGAAGATGTGGTTGGTGGTCATATTTGGATTGGTGGAATGTTGCTTGGGGGTGGAATTTTCCACATTGTGACTAAACCCTTTAATTGGACGCATCCACTATTTGTTTGGTCTGGAGAAGCTTACCTTTCGTACAGTTTGGGTGCTTTGGCATTGATGGGGTTTATCGCGACTCTGTTTGTATCAGTAAATACTACTGTTTATCCCGAAGTTTTTTATGGTCCGGCGCTGGTGGTTAAACAGAATATCGTGCCGTACTTTTCTTCAGTTGACCCTGATTTTGTAACTTCCCGGACTTGGCTAGCCAATACTCACTTTTGGTTAGCTTTCTTCTTTCTCCAAGGTCATATCTGGCACGCCTTGCGAGCGCGTGGATTCGATTTTCGCAAAGGTAGGGTGAGTCAGGAGTCTGTGATTCCGCAACCGAATTAGCTGAAGTCAATTTAATGCTAATAATTCGCAATCTACTTCAGTATGAAGCTGAATGAAATTGCCAAATATTCTCAAGGAGTACCAGAGATGACAGCAGTAATTACAGATAGCCCATATAAGCAACAAATACCTGATGTGGGCTGGTGGGCTGGTAACTTTCGTCTGACGAATCTGTCAGGTAAATTACTAGGCGCTCATATTGCCCATGCAGCATTGATTTTATTATGGGCTGGGGGAATGACGCTGTTTGAGGTGTCGCGCTTCAATCCGAATGTACCAATGTATGAGCAAGGATTAATCATACTGCCTCATCTAGCGACTTTGGGTTTTGGTGTTGGTGCTGGTGGACAAGTCATTAGTAACTATCCTTACTTCGTCATCAGCGTCTTGCATCTGATACCTTCAGTAATTCTGGCAGCTGGTGGGATTTACCACTCTCTGTTGGGACCAGAAGTTTTAGAAGACAATCCTACTTGGGCTGGCTTTTTTGGCTATGACTGGAAAGATAAGGACAAGATGACAACAATCTTGGGTATTCACCTAATGATTTTAGGTTTGGGTGCTTGGCTTCTGGTTGCTAAGGCAATGTTTTGGGGGGGATTGTTTGACCCCTGGGTAGCTGGGGGTGGAGATGTTAGGATAATTAATCATCCCACACTCAACCCATTGAGCATCTTTGGCTATCTATTTGGAGTCTGGGGATCACAGGGAATGGCAGCCGTTGATAACTTGGAAGATGTTGTCGGTGGTCATATATATGTGGGTTTGATGTTAATTGGCGGTGGTATTTTTCATATCTTGACTAAGCCATTTACCTGGGCGCGCCGAGTTTTGATTTACTCAGGGGAAGCGTATCTTTCTTACAGCATTGGTGCTGTTGCATACATGGGCTTTTTGGCTGCATACTTTGCGTCGGTCAACAATACTGTCTATCCGGAAGTGTTCTATGGTCCGATTAAAGCTATAGAAACGGATGCTGGTATAGTTACTGCTCGTGGTTGGTTGGTAACTTTCCATTTTGTCTTGGCTTTAATATTCCTGTTAGGTCATATTTGGCACGCTCTACGCGCTCGTGCAATTGCCGCTGGATTCGATTTTAAAAATGGTGACATGGTTCAACCACCCAAAATAAATCCCCAAACAGCTAAGGGAGCAACTGCAATCGATTCTTCTGATTTGACACTGAAATTACTCAAATACTTACCAATTTATCGTCCTGGTGTATCTCCTCTCGGACGAGGATTGGAAATTGGTATGGCTCATGGTTACTGGTTGATTGGCCCGTTTGCCACGTTAGGTTCACTCTTTTCACTACAAAATTCCGAGCTAGGTAACTTGATTGGTTTACTAGCCGCAGGCAGTTTGATTGTCATCCTGACGATTGGTTTTTCGATTTACGGCACTACCAGCTTTGAAAGACAACCCCAAACTGTACCAGCAACAACAGTTACAACAGTTCCTAGTGTGCCACAGACTATCAATACTACCGAAGGATGGAGTCAATTTACTGAAGGCTTTCTGATTGGTGGAATTGGTGGAGTCATCTTTGCTTATTTATTGTTGAATAGTGTTGCTGTATTTGCTGTATTCATGTAGTGTACAAGGCTGTTAGCTTAGTTTAGTCATCCAGAGATTTAGTAAAGGCGTATCATTGTACGTCTTTACTAAGAGTAATTCAAGGTAGAATAGGACGTAAAATATGTCAAAGATTGGTCTCTTTTTCGGAACTACAACAGGTAAAACTGAGTCGGTGGCAGAGACAATTCAGAAAGAATTTGGTGGTCAAGATGTAGTCACATTGCACAACATCATAGATGTAGATGACGATGATTTTGCAGATTATCAATATCTAATTATTGGCTGTCCTACCTGGAATATTGGCGAACTACAAAGTGATTGGGATGGTTATTTCCCAGAGCTAGATAATATTGACTTCAACGGGAAAAAGGTAGCATATTTCGGAACAGGCGACCAGATTGGTTATGCGGATAACTTTCAAGATGCAATGGGCATTTTATCAGAGAAAATTACCGAACTCGGCGCTACTACAGTGGGTTATTGGTCTACAGATGGTTATGATTTTAATGAGTCGAAAGCTGTGAAAAACGGTAAATTTGTAGGTTTGGCTCTTGATGAAGATAACCAAGCTGACTTAACTGACGAGCGCATCAAAGCCTGGGTAGTTCAACTAAAAAAAGAGTTTGGTATGTAGTTCAAATTATTGCTGATAGTTAACGCTCTTTCATCACTCTGGTTAGAGTATAATAACCAAGAAATTACTGAATAGTAG
>NZ_JCACKS010000025.1:0-18088 GCF_059505505.1 Pelatocladus sp.
ACCACCCACTCCTGTTGAATCGACTGGAGTAAACCCAACCCCAGAACCACAACAAACACCACCCACTCCTGTTGAATCGACTGGAGTAACGCCAGGGCCTCCAACAAATCAGTAGGTCAAGGGTGATTTTATACAAGCAGTAGAAAAAATTAATGGGGTAAAGGGATTGTTCTTTGCTTTCCCCTTACCCCTTTACCTTTTCCCAACTTCTGCAAAAAGTCTATTTTAGATTTCAGAGTTTTCTTGAATCCAAAATCTAAATTCGCATAGTCAGCTTTTATCTGTTGTCCCTTCTTCTTCTCTTTTTTCTTGTACTAAAGTATCTTCCAGGGATTCGTCGAACCAAGGTGTAGTAAGAATGTCTGATTCTTTCAAAGAAAGGGAATTCAACAATGAGTTATCGTCGGGTAAAGTATATGTGTTTTCACTACTAATTAAGGCGTTGAGTGCTTGTATTGGTTCTGATGCAGACTGATAACGTTGTTGAAAGTCTTCCTGCACCATTTTAGAAATAATTTCAGCCAAGGCAGAACTAACATTTGCTTTGTGCATCCATTGCAACTCACCGTCAGCATCTTTTTGCAGTTCGTGAGGAGGAATACCGGTTAGCCCTTTAATTGCAATCATACCAATTGCATAAATGTCACTATTATATTGCGGACGCCCAAAACATTGTTCAGTAGGTGCATAACCCTTAGTACCAATACCAATTGTAAAAGCGGTTTGTTCTTGACTACCCAAAATTTGTGTGGTTACTTCTTTAACAGCACCAAAGTCAATCAGTATCAACTTGTTATCTGATTCTCGACGGATAATATTGCTGGGTTTGATATCTCTGTGAATCACACCATTTTGATGGACAAATATCAATATTTGCAATAATTCTCGCAAAATCTCGATCACTTCGGCTTCTGCAAGTTGTTTACCTGGTGGCATTTCTTGACTTAGAGCATGACCATCAATAAATTCTTGAATTAAATAAAATTCTTCTTCTTGTTCAAAATAAGCTAAAAGTTGGGGTATTTGGTTGTATGTCCCCAATTTTTGCAATGTTTGGGCTTCTGCATTAAATAGTCGTCTTGCAACTGCCAATTGTTCGGGTTTATGAGTAGCTGGTTTTAGTTGCTTGACAACACATAAAGGATGACCTGGAAGTTGGATATCTTCAGCTATATATGTTTCGCTGAATCCTCCTGCACCAAGTACTTTGACAATTTTATAACGTCCGCCCAAAATTTTTCCTGATAAGGCTATGTCTAGTTCTTGGAGTAGTCCTTGCAAATCATCTTGTTGGCTGATAATTTCTTGGACAACGGGAGAAGATTTGTATTTATTAAAAATAACTAATAATTGATGTTTTCGGAAAACTTCTTTCGCTGCTTCCGTTGCCAAATAAGATAATCCAATTGCAGCGATCGCAATCATTGGAATGGCAGCAGGGACAATTAACTGACCATAGATCAACAATACATAACTAATTCCCCCCCAGCTAATAGCCAGAATTACACTATAGATAAATTTTCTGACTACATGCTTTGTTTTAGCAATAACTACTGCACATATGCCCACTAAACTAAATACAAATAAACCACGCAAAGGTGAAGTTTTTATTGCTTGGGCAATGCTTTTTCCTTCCATCAAAGTTGCGATCGCATTGGCATGAATTTCTACTCCTGACATGGGTTCTGGATATAACCAACTAGAAGCCGCAGGTACTAAGTAATAATCTTTTGCCGCTTGGGATGTGACTCCAATCAGGACTATTTTGTCTTTGAATACTTTTCCTTGCTGTAAATAAGTATTCCAATTTTCCGGATCAATTACGTGCCAAAATGGATACGTCTCAAATGTACCCGCACTGCCATAAAAATATATGCGATCGCCTTTTGGTCGAGGATAATTAATTTGGGCTGCTCTTAAAACTGCTTCGTCAAAAGAGGGAATTTTATCTGTGGTAATAAAACCTTCTTGCGCCTCTAATAATTTAGGAAACTCGCTGGCTAAACGGTGTACTTTATCATCTACCTCTTTGGGAAAATTCACCGTTCCAATTGACACCGAACCTTTACGAAACATCTGATGAGGTTGGGTTAGTTGCCAAAAAACGCCTTGATGAGTTTCTGTATTTTCATAAATTGCGGCTAAGGATACTTTGCTTCCATAACGCTGCAAAACAGCCTGCAATTTGCGATCATTTTGATTATTGCTTGGTAAATCAAATAACAAATCTACCGCGACATGGCGCGCCCCTGCTTGCACTAGCTTTTCAATTACTTGGGCATATGCTACACGTCGATAGGGAAAAACTTGCAATGGTTCTAAGTAAGCATAGGTTTGCGGATCTGTTTTGTAATATTGTCCTGGAACTGATATAGATTGTTCGTCAATGGCCAAAATTACAATGTCTTCTGTTGGAACTACGGAGCCTCGGAGAATAAAAAAAACAGAATTTGCTTGATTTTCTAGTAATTCTACCCACCCAAAACTATAAGCACTCAGCAGTGCTGCTCCAAATACCCAACTACCAGCAAGTAAATTACCTAAACGCGCCATCAGCTTAGTTTGACGTACTGATGTTGCTAAAGTTGCTTTTGTTGATTTACTTGAGGTTTGATTGGCAGCTGAGACATCTTTTTTAGCTAATGTATATATAGGTTCTTCTGCCATATCCTCTTGCTCATTGATTTACTGTGATTTTATTTATTTACACACTCTTTTAGAACAATAAACTTAAAATCTGGCTTAAATGAAAATCTTATACATTTGTAAACTAACCTTTATTTCTTACCAAAGTTCCATTAGTAGTGAATACGAAATTATTTCACATATTAGCTAGACAATACCCGAATTTTGACTTAACTTAGCCTTTTAGAGTTATTTTTCCAACCAAACATGGGTCACAAAGAAATATTACTGCTATAGAGTAAGCGGCTATTCCTTCTAAAGGATACACTTTCACAGAAGTTGATCCCCAATCGACTGTATTAGCTGTGTGTAAGAGTGAAATCATTGCTCTAGCTAAAGAAGTATTCTCAGTTTAAAGGCTTTACTGAAAAGTAATCTCGTATTGTGTGCAGTCCTTGCTCTGTCCAAAGAAATATTCTCAACCTCAACCTTACACTCAGCCTAGAGTACACCATTTTAGGAGTAAACTTAATTGATATACAGTCGTTATAAGCTGTTACTTAAGTCAATTTTATTGGTAGATTTTGGCTATAGGGTGCAATTAACAGCGCCAAGTGTGAAAAATGTTAAGCACTTGGTTAACGTTAATAACTATGTTTCCGTCAATTTTATACTTTAAGAGGGGTTAAATATAACTTATATATGACATTATAATTTATAGATAATAGCAAATTTGTGATTTTATAATTGCTATAATCTATTGTTCAATCTAAATTCTACTTTATCTATCTTATTAGGTGTAACTTTATTATGGGTTCCTCTATGAATCGTCTGTCTATTTTTGTAGACGGAAATAATATGTTCTATGCTCAACAAAAAAATGGCTGGTTTTTTGATCCACGGCGAGTTTTAGAATACTTCAGACATGAGCAGCCAGACACAACTTTAATAAATGCATTCTGGTACACGGGCTTAAAAGATCAACAAGATCAGCGAGGTTTCAGAGATGCTCTAATTAGTCTAGGATATACAGTAAGAACTAAAGTTCTCAAAGAATATTATGATGATTCTTCTGGTCGTTATTCACAAAAAGCTAATTTAGATATAGAAATAGTTGTAGATATGTTTAACACAGTAGACCAATATGACCGAGTAGTTTTATTTAGTGGAGATGGAGATTTTGAAAGAGCAATTGAATTATTACGTTCCAAAAATACTCATATTACAGTTGTATCAACAGAGGGAATGATAGCCAGAGAATTACGTAATGCTACGGACAGATATATAGATTTAAATGATATTCGTGACCAAATAGAAAAAGTTGATGCATTGTAAGTTTGACATCTATTTACAAATTATAAAAGCAAAAAAATTAAGTTTTAATGTATTTTAAGCCACAAGTAAATTCTAAATAACTAGCAGCCAATGAAAAATCAACCAGAAAAAATTATTATTTTTGACACCACTCTTAGAGATGGCGAACAATGTCCGGGTGCAACTTTAAATATTGATGAAAAACTCACTATTGCCAAGCAACTAGCACGTCTAGGTGTGGATGTAATTGAAGCTGGTTTTGCCTTTGCAAGTCCTGGAGATTTTGAAGCAGTTAATAAAATAGCTCAAATTGTGGGGACAGAAAATGGGCCTGTAATTTGTAGTTTAGCAAGAGCAAAACAAGAGGATATTAAAGCAGCAGCCCAAGCTATCCAACCAGCTGCAAAAAAGAGAATTCATACTTTTTTAGCTACTTCTGATATTCATCTAAAATACAAGCTGAAAAAAACTAGGCAAGAGGTATTAGCGATCGCTGAAGAAATGGTTGCTTATGCGAAAAGCTTTACTGATGATATAGAATTTTCTCCTGAAGATGCAGGACGTTCCGATCCAGAATTTCTCTATGAAGTTTTAGAAAGAGCGATCGCATCTGGTGCAACAACAGTTAATATTCCCGATACCGTAGGTTACACAACTCCAAGCGAATTTGGAGCATTAATTAAAGGAATTAAAGAAAACGTTCCTAATATTGCTCAAGCAATTATTTCTGTTCACGGACATGATGATTTAGGTTTAGCTGTAGCCAACTTCTTAGAAGCAGTAAAAAATGGTGCTAGACAGTTAGAATGCACCATTAATGGTATTGGAGAAAGAGCCGGAAACGCATCACTAGAAGAATTAGTAATGGCGTTACATGTGCGGCGACAATATTTTAATTCCTTCTTAGGACGTCCATTAGAATCTGAAGAACCGCTAACAAGTATCGACACCAAGCAGATTTATAGAACCTCGCGCATGGTTTCTAATTTAACAGGATTGCTGGTGCAGCCAAACAAAGCAATTGTTGGTGCAAATGCTTTCGCTCACGAGTCGGGAATTCACCAAGATGGTGTGCTTAAAAACAAGCTCACCTATGAAATTATGGACGCCCAATTAATTGGTTTGACAGAAAATCAAATCGTCTTGGGTAAACATTCTGGCAGAAATGCTTTCCGCACACGTCTGCGAGAATTAGGTTATGAACCAACAGAAACAGAATTAAATAAAGCATTCGTTAGATTCAAAGAAGTAGCAGATAAAAAGAAAGAAATAACAGATTGGGATTTAGAAGCTATTGTTAATGATGAAATTCAACAAGCTCCAGATCTGTTTAAGTTAGACTTAGTACAAGTTTCCTGTGGTAGCAACGCTAAACCCACGGCCACAGTCACCCTACGTAACCCAGAAGGTGAAGAATTAATTGATGCTGCGATTGGTACAGGCCCTGTGGATGCGGTTTATAAAGCTATTAACCGTGTTGTTAATGTACCTAACCAATTAATAGAGTTTTCTGTACAGTCAGTCACTGCTGGAATAGACGCTATCGGAGAAGTAACTATTCGTCTGCAATATGAAGATAGAGTTTTCTCAGGACATGCGGCAAATACGGATATTATTGTGGCATCGGCGCAGGCGTATGTTAATGCCTTAAATAGACTATATGCTTGGCTGCAAAATCAATCCAAGCAAGAAGAAGTTACTGCTTAAAAATATTGAGTTTGTAGTGAGGACTTTAGTCCTCAAATATCTAAGCACTTAAGCACGCTTGGTGCTTACTACAAACCTATCAAAATGTATGCAATGAGCCACTACTTATAGTTAATAACAACAAAAGAATATATGCAGAAGAGATTCGCCATTATCAATGGTGATGATTTTGGTTTTTCTAGTGGTGTGAATCAAGCAATTATCAAGGCTCATGAAGAAGGTGTACTAACTAGTACCAGCCTGATGGTAACTGCTGATGCTACCAAGGAAGCTGTTTCCTTGGCACGCACACACCCTAACTTGTCAGTTGGTTTACATCTAGTGTTGGTATGTGGACGATCCGCCTTACCACCAGAGCAAATTCCCCATTTGGTTGACGAACAAGGTAATTTTTCCAACAGTTCGTTGATGGCTGGTTTGCGCTATCAATTTGTCAAAGAAACTCGTGAGGAACTGCGACAAGAAATTCGTTCCCAACTGGAAAAATTCCACTCTACTGGTTTACCTCTTTCCCATGTGGACGGGCATTTACATATGCATATGCATCCAGTGATACTCCGTATTTTAGTTGACCTGGCAGCAGAGTTTGACATCAAAGCCATTCGTTTACCATCTGAAGAACTGGGACTTAATATCAGACTAGAATCTAGTAATTTGCTGACTAAGCTAGTTTGGTCAGGAGTATTTGGTAGACTGCGCCGCTACGGTGAAAATTTGTTGAAGTCTCAAGATATTAACTTCACAGACCGAGTTTACGGATTGCTGCAAACTGGTAGCATCACAGAGAAATATTTGCTTAACCTAATACCTCAAATTCGGTCAGATTTAGTAGAAATTTATTGTCATCCAGCGATCGCAATGAATGGCGAACCTGTGAATGGCCCACCAACAACAGGGGAAGCAGAACTTGCTGCCCTTTTAAGTAGGCAAGTGCGTGAAGTGCTTGCTAGTAATGGCTTTGAGCTTACAAACTATTCTTTACTTAAGGCTAAAAGTAAAAATCAGCGTAGGTTGGGGTGAAAATTATGGCTTTAGATAATGGTCAAATCGAACAGCAAGCAGATCTCGGCAAAGTGTTACTTATTGGAGTTACTGGTGGTACAGGCAAAAATGCAGTTAAGGGATTTCTTGAACAAGGAGTCAGAAATTTGCGTGCTATCACCAGGAAAATTGATCTTAATCGCTCCTCCCTATTAAAAATGAGCAATGCAGGAGTTGAGCTTGTAGAGGCAAATTTAGATGACAAGGACTCTCTTTCACCAGCCTTTGCAGATATTTCGGCTATTTACTGCCATGCTACCACTGCTGATGCCGCTAAACCTGACCCACGAGAAGTAGAAAGAGCAAAGCGAGTTGCTCAAGCTGCCAAACAAGCTGATATTAAACACTTGGTATATAATTCCGCAGGAGGAGCAGACAGAAAATCTGGAATTAGTCACATAGAGCAAAAGTATAAAGTAGAACTGGTTTTTCAAGAGGCAGGCTTACCAACAACTATGTTACGAGCCTGCTTGTTTATGGAGGAGTTTTGGAAGCAGTACACACGACCGTCTATTCTCAAGGGAGTCTTTCCTTTTTCCATTCAACCGTACAAACCCATACATTTGATCACAACTAAGGATATGGGTCGAGTCGCAGCTTATGTGATCAAAAATTCTTCTCAGTACATAGGTCAAGAGATAGAACTTGCTGGTGATGTGCTGACTCCCAAGCAGATGGCGGCAGAATTCTCCAAAGTGCAGGGAATGACTGTTGTTCATAAAGAAGTTGCACCGTGGATTTTCTTACTTCTCTTCCGCAAAGACCTATTTGATTTAATTCAATGGTATCGTCACAAAGGTTATCAAGCTGATGTTCAGTACTTGCGAGCAGAGTTTCCCGGACTTTTAACCACATTTAGCGAATTCTTAGAAGAAACAAACTGGGCAGATCCACAACTTACTTACGAAAATTTGTAAGTATCTAAACTATTGACACATTTTAATAAATGTGCATTCCCACACTAGGCGCGGCTGGGCATAACAAAGTAAGGATTTACGAGTTTGTTCTAATAGTTTGATCATCTGGGGTTGATGCCACTGGAGCCAGTAAGATTGTTGGAGATAATTAACTAGCCACAGTTGAGCTTCTGTATCTAGAGCTTTATCAATATTTCTACCTAAATCTAAGGCTTGGCGATAGTTCTGTGGTTTTTTGCTGACAGCTTCAAGTAGTTCTGAAGGAATAGCTTGTAGTTGTTGATAAGCAGCGATCGCTTCCCCAGGGCTACCACCAGCAATACTCAAAACCGCAGGATGTTGGAGAATTTCTTGATGACCCGTGCGTGTTAATATCTCAGCCATTGTCGCTTTATCTAAGCGATAAAAGGGAATACGCTGGCAGCGTGACACCAATGTTGGTAAGATTGACTCTGGCGAAGGAGCAATTAAAATCAGTGTTGCCCGTCCTGGTTCTTCTAAAGTTTTAAGTAGGGCGTTAGCGGCTGCTTCTGCCATTGTTTCCGCCTGTTCCACCACGACTACATGTCTTGGTGCTTCCAAAGGTGGGCGAGAGAGAAATTCAGTAATCTCACGAATTTGTTCTAAACGAATTACTGGTGGTGCTTTGCGCTTGAGTCCTTTTTCTGCTGCTTCTGCGGCTGTCAAACGTTTTCCTTGATACTGGTAGGTTGGCTGTACCCATAACACATCAGGATGATTTGCTTTTTGCAATTTAGTACGAATGACACCAGTATTCTCGGATTGAGCATTGGTAAATAAAAACTCCATAAAACAGCGTGCTGCTAAACTCCGTCCCACACCATCCGGCCCAGCAAACAAATAAGCTGGGGCAACTCGATTATTTATTACAGCTTGTGTTAGTAATTCTACTGCTTGTGCTTGTCCAATGAGTGAAGAAAAAGTCATCCGATTTTGGATTTTAGATTTTGGATTTTGGAGCCACTGCGAAATATTTGGTTCGAGGTGGAACAAGACTTAAAAGAATTACTCTGCGGGGATTTGATCTGGCAGGGATAGATTTACAGGGAACCTTTTTGGCTAGTGCTGATTTACAAGAGTGCAATTTGCATTTAGCAGGGGCAAATTTAATCGTAAGTCACTACTTGGGATTCTGCACTATTACTAACCGACCAACTATCAACGAATGCCAAAGCCTGCAACCGAAGCAGCCCAACGGGAAAACGCATCGGCGGCTAGCAACCTCGAACTTAGCACCACCGGCTTTCAACAGTCCGCTGCATTTGAATTGTTAGCTAGTGTTAACTACCCGCAATAATCGGTCATACTCGGCATGGGTTCCAATCCAAAACCAGGCAATATCATCATTTTCTTCTACCGCTAAGGCGCGATAGTGGATTCCAATCCGTACTGACCAAAACGAACCTACCTTTTTGAAGTGTAGCGACGGATACCGAGAATCTTGTTTAAGTAATTCATAGCACCGATCAGCCAGTTGTTGAATCTCGTTGGGTAACTGTCGATAGTGATACCAAAAATCAGGGGTTGCACGATATTTCACAAGTCGGTACAACGCCCTTCACGTAAATGTTGCAGTGCTCGTTTAGCTAGATCATCAAGCCGACCTGCTGCGACATCTTCCTCAAACTGCCGATCCCATATTTCTGCATCGAATTCTGCAAACCAGACTCGAAAAGCGGCAAGCTCTTCCGCTGATAGTTGACTGACAGCATGTTCGATTTCTTGCAAATTACTCATAAGCTTGAAGGAAGTTTACAGATGGCTTATCCTTTCTATAATAATACTCACGAGCTAAACCCAACTAGAATTCAACCTCACCTTAACTAATGTTCACTATCGGTTTATGGTAATCTACTGGCTCAAAAGTCCGAAATCTCTAATTATGATGAAATATCCTCAACCTCTGCTGTTCCAGGGATGGCGGTCTAACGGCAAGTTCAGTGGTGGCCGGAGCCTAGCAGATTTTTGTGCCATAGAATGAGCGAAGCGAGTAGCACAAAAATCTGCGGAGTGTAGGACATCCACTGCAACGCCTTGTTAGCATACTTACTTTGCGTACGTTACAGCAGTTTTCACCTAAATGAACCATACCGTTTGTAAGGGTGCAAAGCATCGCACCCCTAAGACTGTGGTCTATTTACCTGAAAATGGCTGTAAGCATCCATGTAGGAATAAGTATTATTAAGGTATAGTGTGCGATCGCTTCTGTACAAGAAAAAAACAGATACTCAAAATTCCCAAAAAACTATTTTTCTGAGGAGATTTTCTGAAGCGATCGCTGTAGGCGATTTTTGGTAACTCCTCATACATTAAAAAGAAGAGTCTGTTTGCATAGGTAGATTTGATCATGAAACGACGTTGGAAGTCATTATTCTTGGCTGCTACTTGGGTAATGCTAGCTATTGGAACATCTATTTTCATTATCCTGACACAACCTTTAGCACCAACTTCTGCTAAAGAGCCTAATGTTGTGATTGAAACTCCCAAACCCGCACCGACACCAGAAGCAAGCAATGATAAAAAGCCAGATTCAACAGTAGCAGAACCAGCACCCAGTCCAGAAGAAATTGCTCGTCGGCAAAAATTGATCGAAGCAGACAAGCTATATTTAGCAGGAGATTACACAGCTGCACAAAAAATATATCGCGAGGTGAAAAAACCATTCGCTGATATATCTAACGCACCACAAATCAAACCAGCGATCGCTGATGTTAATCAATTATCCCCAGGAGGTAAAGTTTACTGGCGAGAAGCACAAGCTGGGATTACAAGTCAGCTATCAACGAGAATTTTTGTCCCACTAGAACTTTTAGTCAAGCAGAATCCAGAATTTATTCCTGGTCATATTACGTATGCGGAACAACTGCAAAATTCTGGTGAGAAGAAAAAAGCGTTAGAGGTTTTAGAACGAGCTGCTACACTTTATCCAAATCAAGGAGATTTAATTAAAGCTAAAGTCACAACCCTAGCAAGTAACAAAAAATGGATGGAAGCGTCTTTAGCAGCACGACAATTTGCAATTCTCAATCCCAATGACGCCCAAGCAGGTGAATTTAATAAACTAGCAGAAGAAAATCTCAAACGTTATAAATCTCATATTCGATCAGAGATTAGAGGTAATACGATCGCTAATATTATCACAGGTGCTTTAGGATATGCCCTCACTGGTAGCCTTGTCGGGCCATTTTCCGCTTTAAACTCTACTGTATTATTACTACAGGGTGAAAAATCTGTGGGTGAGTCGGTAGCAAAACAAGCAAAAAAACAACTACCTTTAGTTAAAGATCCGCAACTTGTAGCATATGTTAATTCTGTCGGGCAAAAATTAGCAAAAGTCGGCGGACGTGATGAGTTTAAGTACGAGTTTTTTGTGATTCCCGAAGAATCTCTAAATGCTTTTGCATTACCTGGAGGTAAAGTTTTCGTTCATGCTGGTGCGATCGCCAAAACTAATTCCGAAGCAGAATTAGCTGGGTTACTTGGCCATGAATTATCTCATGTCCTGCTTTCTCACGGCTTTCAACTAGTTACTCAAGGTAACTTAATTGGCAACCTAACTCAATATATTCCCTTTGGTGGTATAGTCGGTCAATTATTTGCACTCACCTACAGTCGTGACATGGAACGTCAAGCAGATACCTTGGGTACACGTCTGATTGTTAGTAATGGTTACGCGGCTGATGGTGTGTATAACTTGATGCTCACACTCAAAGAACAACAAAAAGATTCTCCTCCTAGTTGGTTATCATCTCACCCAGGCAGCAAAGAGCGAGTGGCATACCTGGAAAAATTGATTACAGACAACAATTACAACCGCTATGCTTACGAAGGTGTAGCCCAACACCTCGAAATGCAAGCCAAAGCCAAACAAATTCTCAAAGAAGAAAAAGAACGTAAAGAAACAGAAGAAAAAAAAGACAGGCGATCGCTGAATCAAAACTAAAATTTTTTCGTCATTGAATTTAACAACTCCCAAATTTTGATATCACTGTAAATCTATGTTTATGTCTTCACGAATCTTTAAATTACTTCTATCCAGTGGTTTAGGTTTAACTGTATTTGTAGGTAATGCGATCGCCTCAGCACAAACTGGTGATGTAGTAGTGCCAACACAACCAGCAAACGGCACTTCAACTACAACTAGTTCTTCAAACACCTCAACTACATACAGTACAAATGCCCGGTTTAGCTGTCAAAACTATAACGGACAGTACACTGTAATGTATCAACCAGAAAGCCAAGCAGGGCAATTCTTTGCTTGGGCAACTCCCCAAAAATTGGGCGGTGGTTGGGATGAATACAAACGCTGCGCCACTATCGCCGAACGTTTGGAAAGTTACCGTCCAGACGGATTAACAGAACTCCGCACCTCCACTCAGAATGGATACAATGTTTTGTGCGTGACTAGCGAATCTAACCCAGCTTGCCGAATTGTATTGACAGTACCCCCCGGATACGATGCCTATAATGTACGCAACAGCGTCTTCCAAAACCTGATTTCTGCTGATAATGGGCAACAAACCATAGCCGTCAATACTTATAGCAGCCGTAGTAGCGGTGGTAGCCAAGTTGAACAAATATATAACGAGGCTAGAACTATTTTCGGTGGTGGCAATAATAACACCAATAACAGCCGTACATCCAAAGAACCAGTCAACCTCAAACCTTTCTTAGATCAAAAAGATGGTGGGACTGGTAGCCAACTCAAAAAAGGCGTAGCAATTAGAACCCAAACTCAGACTCAAACTCAAACTCGGACTCAGTCTGGTAATCGTCTCAATCCCAGAAATTTCAAATAGGGGATCAGGGATTGGGAATCGCGGACAAGGGGGACAAGGGAGAATTATTTAACAAGTCTCTTCCCGATCCCTGATCCCCGATCCCCGACCCCTCACCAGACCTGCATAACCGCATCTAACAATTTGTCAGCACCAAAACGAATCGGGTCTGTACAAGCTAATCCAGTTTCTGCTTCTGCTTGGGCGATCGCTGTTTTTGCTTCTGCTTCGTTTAAGTGACGAGTATTTAAAGCAATAGCTGCAACTGGTACTTTTGAGAAAGCACCACCTGCACTAGCAACTATTTCATACAGTTTGACTACATTTATTAAAGGTGGAATTGGCACACCATCGGCAACTTCTTTTTGTCCTGCGCGATGGACTAAGATCATCTGGGTTGGTTGAGAACCGCGTATCAAGGGTAATGTGGCTGTGGAACTGGGATGTAGTAGAGAACCTTGTCCCTCAATATACAAAATGTCATAGTTTTTACCATGCCGCATAACCATTTGTTCGACTGCCCCAGCAGCAAAGTCCACGCGTACGGCATCTAATGCTATACCATCTCCTTCTAGCATCAAACCAGTTTGCCCTGTGGGCAAAAACTTAGAACGCCAGCCTCGCAATTTTGATGCCCAGTGTAATTCTAGACTAGTTGACATTTTGCCAACTGCCATATCGGTTCCCACTGTCAACACCCGCCGACAAGGAAGAGTACGGGCAACAGCACTAGCCACACCCAAGTTTGGTGGTTCTTTGCGTACATCCCAAATCATTTGTCCTGGCTTCAGGAGTGCTTTTAAATCTGGTATGGTTGATAGTGGTGCGTGCAAACCGTTTACCAGCGACATTCCAGCAGCCAAGGCATCTTTGACATCATGCCAGTAACTATCTGGTAAAACGCCACCTAGAGGTGCAATGCCTATCACTAAAACTTGTGGTTTATACTCAAGTGCTGCTGCTAGTGATGCAACAATTGGTACTTCACGGCGAATACCAGTTAACTCTGGGAAAGATTCTCCTGGAGATTCGCGATCAATAACTACTACAATCGGGGCTTCACTATAGCGTAAAAGTGATAACCCTGTTTTACCACGAGTTCCCTTGATTCCCTCATGTAATAAGATAGCTATTCGTTGATTAAGCGGCAGACGCACTGCGTTGTACCCCCAAGCCTGGTAAGTCGTTTGGTATAATTTTTCCTGCTTGCACAAATGCCCCTGTAAAGGGGTCATCAATTAAATTCAGATGACTATCTAAATCTAAATAGTCAGCTAATGGTGCTAGTTGTGCGGCGGCTGTGTTGAGAAGCGCACTGTCAGAATAGCAACCGAACATTACTTGTAACCCGTTGGCGCGGGCTATACTTACCATCCGCATCGCCTCACTTAACCCTCCCGATTTCATCAGTTTGATATTTATCCCATCGACAATCTTAGCCAATTGCGGGATATCAGTACTGGTGAAACAACTTTCATCAACAAAAATAGGTAAAGGCGATCGCATTTTCAATTCAGCTAAACTTTTCTCCTGACCTTTTGCCACTGGCTGTTCTACATACTTTACACCCAAGTCTGCCAACCAACTACACATATAGTTTGCATCTTCTAAATTCCAACCACCGTTAGCATCAACATATAATTCTTGTGTTGGTGCTTCTTCTCGTATGGCCATGAACATTTTTTGATCTGCGTCAATACCTTCTGGACTACCCAACTTGATCTTGAAAACCCGAACATCAAGGAATTCTAACCAATCCCGTACCCTGGCTTTAGCGCCTGCTGGTGAATTAATTCCAATAGTTACCGAAGTTGGTGCGATCGCGTTTCTGTCAAGTCCCCATATTTGCCACAGTGGTAAGCCGACGCGCTTTCCCAACCAGTCGTGCATCGCCACATCTAGCGCCGCTCTAGCTGCTGAAGGGACTTTAGCTGTTGTGAAAATCTGTTCAACTTGCTGTCTCTGTAAAGGGCTATATGCTTGCAAAGCAGGAGCAAGCTGCTGCAAAGTATCTTTAATAATCTCCGTTGATTGCGGATAAGTGCCTACACTAAATGGTGAAGCTTCTCCCCAACCCTCAATGTCATCATCGGAAATCTTAACCCAGACATTGGTCGTCTGTGCCGTTGTACCACGACTGATAGTCAAGGGAAACCGCTTGTTAACCGTAAAGATTTCAACCTCTATTTTCATAATTAAAATTTCAATTTAATTGTGAACTCCAAATATATCTATCTGAATCATTTAGATAATTTCCATAATGAAGAATATTTACTTTGATAAATCATCTTAGTATTAAATCGATATTTTTTTGCGATCTCTTGGCGTAATTTATCAGAATAATTTAGTAAAAATACATTGTTTAACTTTTTGGATATTTTCGGAATATTACTTTCTCGGAATAATAAAAATCTAACTTTTGGATCAATAAGATAACTCAGAGCAAATATATTCTCATAACTATTGTCTTGATAATTTATAATTAGTATTGAACGATAATTTCGATTCACAATCTTAGCTATATTTATATAATCGTTGTTACTAAATTTAATCCACGAAGTATTACTCTGAGAATATAAAATATCCGAAAATAGTGCAAATATTATTAACATTACTAATATGAATTGCCAAGTTTTCTGTCGTAAAATTCTGCCATTGTATAGCTGTGTTGCTAGTAAATAAGCAACAGCTATTTGTATAGCTAAATAATATGGTGTCAAGTATAGCTGTAAACCTAAAATTAACAGAGGTATTGTCCCTATTGTCATTAAGCTGGTCACAAATAACCAAGTTTTTTGATAGTTTGTACGCCAAAGCCAATAAATTGCATATCCAACTAAAGAAAAAATTAATAGTGTGAATATTATTAAATATAAAGGATTAGCATCATTAAAATTTAAATCAACAAAAATCCGATTTGTCTGTGTTAAGCAATCTATAATTAGATTAAGTAAAGAGAAATTTTGATTTATGGCATTATGATATCCATTAAATCTAAACTGGTTATAAAATATAACCAATATCCAAGGCATAAAAATTAAACTTCCTATCAAGGTAGAACCTAAAAAAAACTGTACTGTCTTGTTGGCATGGAATTTTGCAGTTGCAATTACATAAAAAATATGAGCAACAACTAAGAATATACTTAATGATAATGTATACAAACTCAATGATAAAGTGAATGTATAAAATCCCCAATTAAAGATACGCTTTTCATCTGTTTGCTGTATTGATTCTAAGCGCAAAGCTCTTAGCAAAGCAGCGCTAGATAATAATATAGTGACTTGCCAAAGAATATATTCCTGTGCTTCTTGGGCGTAGAGAATTTGCATAGGAGAGATAGACAGAAGTGCGATCGCTATGCCGGGTAATGATAAAGGTACATTAAATAATTCACGACATAACCAATAAATACAGGGAAAAACAAACAAGCTAATCACAGCAGAGAAAGTTCTAATTGCTGTGATTGAGTCACCAAAAATTTGTGACCAAAATCGTGCTAATAGGTAATAGAATGGAGAATTTAACGGGCTATCGATTGCCAATGATTTAATAGTGTCTCCAAAATTTTTCTCAGGATTGAGACGTTGAAATTTGTCAAAAGCTTGTTTAGTAATTAGCCGATTATTAAAAAGTTGTTGTTTTACTTCATTATTTGTATAACCAGAAATTCGTAATAAAGTATTAGTCTCACCTGGTGAATAAACTTTGCCATCAAGATTTACGAAACGAAAAAATATACCAAATACCACAAGTACAACAATAAAAAACTGCAACCATCTGGGAGCAAGTACAAGACGCCGCATAATCATATTTTTATACTAGCTGTGAGTCGAGTTTACTAGAGCTAAATAAGATAATTAATAATTGGATAAAAATTATAATATTTTGTTATTAATTTATCCTCAAATTGCTTGAATTTTTTATTGTTTCTGATTGAAAATATAGCGCTTCTCGGTTGTGTGCAATACGCTGCGCCCAGACGTTACATGTAACGTCTCTACATTGTTCATGGCGGTGTATTTGATTCAAATGAGAACCGCTATAGTCTAAATGCCACTTTTACTTGTGAAGATATCTTTTTTGTTAATTTAACGTGTTTTTTATTCTCTATTGATGAATTTACCTGAATGAGGATGAGAGTTCAAAAGCATAATTTATGAAAAAGCTCCTGTTTTTACACAGGAGCCTTTTAACTATTGATTGTCAGTGATGAAACTTTAAAACCTAGTCAAGCTCGTTCATGAACAATACTGGTTCAGTATCACGGTCAATACCTTTCTCGAAACCACCAGCAGCAGCACGAGCACGACCAGCGTGCCACAAGTGACCTACTAGGAAGAAGAAAGCTAATACGAAGTGAGAAGTAGACAACCAAGCGCGGGGGTTGACGTAGTTGAAGGAGTTAGGCTCGGTAATAACTCCACCCACAGAGTTGATAGAACCGTTGGGAGCGTGGGTCATATACTCAGATGCACGACGAATCTGCCAAGGCTGTACGTCGTTCTTGATCTTGTCGAGATCCAAACCGTTAGGGCCACGTAGAGGCTCTAACCAAGGGCCACGGAAATCCCAGAAGCGCATGGTTTCACCACCGAAGATGATTTCACCAGAAGGAGAGCGCATCAGGTATTTACCTAGACCGGTAGGACCTTGAGCGGATGCAACGTTAGCACCGAGTTTTTGGTCACGAACCAAAAAGATGAAAGACTGAGCTTGAGATGCTTCAGCGTTGGTTGGACCGTAGAACTCGCTAGGATAAGCAGTGTTGTTGAACCAAACGTAGCAAGAAGCGATGAAGCCCATGAGGGACAAAGCGCCCAAGCTATAGGAAAGATAAGCCTCACCAGACCAGATGAAAGCGCGACGCGCCCAACCAAAAGGCTTGGTGAAGATATGCCAGATACCACCAGCAATACAAATCAAACCGATCCAAATATGACCACCGATGATGTCTTCCATGTTGTCAACACCAACGATCCAGCCTTCGCCACCGAAAGGAGAACGAGCTAAATAGCCGAAGATCACAGCTGGGTTCAATGTTGGATTGGTGATTATACGAACATCACCACCACCAGGCGCCCAAGTATCATAGACACCACCGAAAAACATTGCTTTCAGCACCAACAACAAGGCGCCACATCCCAAAAGAATTAAGTGGAAGCCGATGATGTTGGTCATCTTGTTCTTGTCTTTCCAGTCGTAGCCAAAGAAAGAGGAGTACTCTTCTAAGACTTCTGGACCACGAATTGCGTGATAGATTCCACCAAAACCTAGAACGGCAGAGGAGATCAAGTGCAGTACACCGACCACAAAATAAGGATAGGTGTCTATAATTTCACCACCAGCACCGACTCCCCATCCGAGAGTTGCCAAGTGAGGTAGTAGGATAAAACCTTGTTCGTACAAAGGCTTTTCGGGAACAAAGTGAGCGACCTCAAATAAGGTCATTGCACCAGCCCAGAAGACGATCAAACCGGCGTGGGCAACGTGTGCGCCCAGTAATTTACCGGAGAGGTTAATGAGACGGGCGTTACCAGCCCACCAGGCAAATCCGGTGGTGTCTTGGTCACGTCCACCTCCCAAAACGCTAGGTCTAGAGAGCGTTACCACGAGGTAATACCTCCTCAGGGAATACAAATTTCTCGTGTGGCTGATCTTGAGGAGCCATCCAAGCGCGGATAC
>NZ_JCACKS010000026.1:0-17849 GCF_059505505.1 Pelatocladus sp.
ACTCAAAAATAAAGGCGACGCTGTCATCACAATTTAAATGCATAACAGCTTATTGTGCAAATAAAAGGGTGTATTTAGCAGTTAGGAAATGCTAAATACACCTATCACCAACTAACAAATAGCAACTAAATGTCAAATTCCAGCCCCATCTAAAAACTCTTGAATCGCTTTATCTCTGAGATTGCAACACACACCATCTTGTAATTTTTCACCCTCGTTTTGGGTAAGTAATTGACTTACTAAAACAACAGTTTTGGTATCTGACTGGTTTTGCTGTAGGCTTTGTATCTGTTCTTCTAACAATTCGAGGCGATCTACCAAAGCGCGAATAACTTCTGCTTCTGAATCTGGTAGATTATTATGTTCCAATGGGGCGACGCGCACGCCTGAACGATAGATAATGCGACCTGGTATACCAACAACAGTACAATTAGAAGGTACATCCCTCAAAACAACTGAACCAGCACCAATACGAACATTATTACCAATTTGGATATTACCTAATACTTTTGCACCTGCACCAACTACAACATTTTCACCTAAAGTCGGGTGGCGTTTTCCACTTTCCTTACCTGTACCACCCAGCGTGACGCCTTGGTAAATCAGTGTATAGTCTCCCACAATCGCTGTTTCACCAATAACAACTCCCATCCCATGATCAATAAATACACTTTTACCAATCACAGCACCAGGGTGAATTTCAATTCCTGTTAAAAATCGGGCAAGATGGGAAATCAAACGAGGGATAAAGGGAATACCAACATGATGCAACCAATGAGCCAGCCGATGAAATAGCAGAGCTTGTAAACCAGGGTAGCAAAACAATACTTCCAACCAGTTACGAGCAGCTGGGTCACGTTCAAAGATAATGCGGAAATCAGCAAGGAGTGTAGACAGCACGCTATTAAGAACCCTCTGTTTTGCCAAACAAGCTACACTCTATTTTAACCTTCTTAGGTGTTGTTTGTTGATGGCGTGACACTCAGGCATTCACGCATTCAAAAGTCGTTAGGGGCGAAGCATTTGCTAATAGATTCTCGCCCAAATGCTTCGCCCTTATCCTCTTTGTCCCCAATTTCTGATCCGTGATCCTCGATTCCCGATTTCCAATAACTATTCCTGAACAAAAAGTGTGTAGTTCTTTTTGATCCCAGAGTTAAAGGTTGCTACCCAAACTTTGTAAGTTCCTGCTTTCCAGTCTGTGTCATCAATGCTGGCATCTTTACTATCACCTGTATCATCACCACAGCGAATAGTATTATCGTTTGGCCCTTGAATAAGCAAGGTGGTATCGTAGCCACCACTATTTACCAGTATTTTTAAGTGGGAAAAGTTTTTTTGCAAAATTAAGATATGGTCTGGATTCGGATCTGCAAAGCCAATACACGCTTTTTTATGGCGATCGCGATTACTAATTGCTGACAAAGAATAAGAGCCACCAGTATAACCTGTTACTGTTCCTTGTGCTGCTTCAAAGTGAGGCGACAAAGTAATTTCACCAAAATAAGCAGTGTCTGCTGATACAGATACTGGGGTGATCAATGCCAGCACTACTAAAATCCAACCCCCTTTTAAAAGAAGTCGGGGGCAACGTTTATCCATAGAAGCCCTCCAACAAAGAAATGATAGTTATATTCTATATTTGATGGTAACAATAATAACTTTAGAGTAATTTAGGGCTGTGCCACATTGGAAGGTGACACAGTGGGAAAAACAATTCAAAATTCACGCATTGGGAAGAGGGACAACAGAAGGGGGGAAGGGAGAAAATAGAAAATCAACTGCTAGCTATTTACCTAATTGAAAAAACACGCCACTTTTGAAAATTTCTGTGTCGTTATCGTAGCTGCTGATGGTGAGCGATCGCAGATTCTCAAATATGGGTTTTGCTAGAATTTCTGCTAGTCTGAGAATTGGGATTTGACTTTCTAATATTTCTCGACTTTTTTCCCAATCTAGATAGACGTAACCTTGGTTTGGTTGAGGAATAGCAGCAATACTATTTTTAAATTGGCGATCGCTCATTAAAGAATTGTTCTTAGCATTGAGAACTTCATTCATTGTTTCGAGATTAGAAGCAAAAATTTCGTAATTTCCTTGGCTAATATGTACTCCTGAAACTTTCGCTTCAATGGCGTATTTTTCTCGCTGTTGAGGATCGGTAAATTTTGTGGCTTTTAATTGTGTCCAAGCAGAAATTTTTTGCTTGTCTACATCAAAACTATGGAGTGATAATCCCTTTAAGGATGCGATTTCATCTAAATGAGAAATTCCTGCTGGTGTGGTTTCAGTTTTTTCGACTACAAACACAAAATCAGGATTTGCTTGTTCTGAACGGGGTAATAATCCGATGGCGTATTCTCCCTGTACCCAACTAAAAATATCTGCTTTTAAGTCGAGTTCTGAGCCTGTTTGTGCATCCACCACAGGTCTAACTAAATTAGAAACAACATCTTTTTCTGAACTGGACATGGCTACTTTGAGTTGTTGCCAAACTTGAGTTAAGTTGCTGTTAGATAAACTACTCAAATTTGTGCCAGTGATCGCCAAACCTGCTGAGGCTGGAATATATTTTAATGCTTCTACAGGCTGAGATAATTGTTCTTGAGGGGGTGCTGTTTCAGCTTGTGCGAGTAAGCTAGTTTCTGCTAACAATCCTTTTTTGGATAAAACTAAAGACACTATTTCGCTGTCATAGATTGCTGGTTCTGGCAATTGTAAACCTTGCCATTGAGCGATATTAGGAAGATTGAGAAACGCCGTAGCTAATGCACCTTTGGGTATTTGTTTAACAATTTCCTGATATTTACTAGAGGTAGTTATATTAACATCAGGAGCCTGGACGTTATTAATTGCTTCTCGTAGCACTTTTGGATCATTGGCAAACAAGACAAAATCATCGCCAATACTAGCACCAGCCAAAGAATTTTGGATTTTAGATTTTGGATCTACTTGTTGAGAGTCAGAAATCAGCTTGATACCTTTGTATTGTTCTGTGATTAAGTTTGAGCCAGCGATCGCTCGTTTGGAAAATAACAAATTCACAAACTCATGGCTTTTCTCTGGATTTTTGGTTGCTAGTGCCATAAAATATCCTGGTTGCTGTCCGTTGCTAGAATCGCGATCAATGTCTTGGGTAGTAACAGCTAAGGTAATTTCATCTCCCAACCAAGGTTGAATGTCTTGTTTGTAATCTAAGCCTGTGTTGGCTAACAAGCTGGTTTTAAGTTTGGATAGTTCTCCTTCAGATTCCAATGCTTGTAATTTATCAGGATTGACTAGCATTGAAATCATCACTGGTGCTTGTTGGGATACAAAAATAGCTGCACCAGGTTGTTTTCTAGTTCCACTGATTCCCATGAGAGAATTTGGACTAGATAAGCCATTACAACCAGAGATCGTAATCAACAGCAGTATCAGCGAAATAGCCGCTAGGGAACGAAAGAATAAGCTTTGCTTCATAATTTTTTCACTCAATTTTCTCTTGCTTCAAATCCTCTAAGCATTTCTTCCTGGTCAAGATGCAGATTTTCTGCAAACATAAATAAAGTATGAAGATAATGATCAGTAGTCGGATATCTTACCTTTTTTATCTTTCATACTTGCTGCGTTTAATCCAAAATCTCAAATCCAAAATCTCAAATCGGATGACAGGTCAACCCATTACCCAAATTAGTGTAGAAGAACTTGCTCAAAATTTGTCAAAAAAGGAGCCTAATCTTCAGCTTGTGGACGTGCGTGAACCCCAAGAAGTCGCGATCGCTCACATTGAGGGTTTTGTTAACTTTCCTCTCAGTGAATTTGCTGTTTGGGAAAACGAAATCCATACCCGCTTAGATCCACATGCTGAAACTCTGGTACTTTGTCATCATGGCATTCGTTCTGCTCAGATGTGTCAGTGGCTAGTGAATCAGGGATTTACAAATGTGAAAAATATTTCTGGTGGTATTGATGCTTACTCAATGTTAGTTGACCCTTCAATTCCTCTGTATTAACAGATAATGAAGATGGTCGAGTTATTTTGCTATTCTCAACTCAATAGTCATTAGGCGCATGTTTGACCTCAGATAAGCGCGGGAGCATCCCAATTTTTTCAATATACTAAAGACGACTCAACAAATAAATCGATTAGTCTGCTTTAAGCAGACTTGAGCTATGAGGGTCTTCCACTTAGAAAAAACGGGCAGGCTTCTTTGGATATTCCGCATGGCCCATTGATTAATAAAGGGGTTTATAAGCCTGCCCGTTTTTTTGGGGACAATGCAAATGAGACTGCGATTTCAATCGCGGGCGGGTTTTTTGAACATTTGGGATGCTCCCGATAAGCGCCACCAACGTATTAAATATCAATTTGTGAGGACTTATACTCAATAATGAAACAGTTAATAGTTAACAGTTAACAGATAAACGTATTTTTAGATACTTCAATAATTTACTATTTTGCTTAACTAATAATAATGTTTTTTGCTTCCCAACTTAAGAAATTTTTGTTTTTCAAAAACTAATTAAAATTTTGCTTTGGTAAACTTATAGGTATGGAAGTCCAGTTAACCAATCGTCAACAGCACATTCTTTGGGCTACAGTACGTCATTACATCGCTACAGCAGAGCCTGTTGGTTCCAAAGCTCTGCTAGAAGAATACAATTTGGGTGTGAGTTCAGCAACAATTCGTAACGCCATGGGTGTGTTAGAAAAAGCTGGGCTACTTTATCAACCCCATACTTCTGCTGGGCGAGTACCTTCTGACTCTGGCTATCGGATTTATGTTGATCAGTTGATCACACCATCTGATACTTTAGCTAGAAAAGTAGAAGAAACACTACAAACGCGCCTGAATTGGGAAGACAGAGGTCTAGAAAATCTATTGCAAGGTGCAGCCCAAATTTTAGCAACCTTGAGTGGCTGCATCAGTTTGATTACTTTGCCACAAAATGTTAGCGCGCTGTTGCGTCATTTGCAATTGGTGCAAATTGAAGTCGGACAAGTAATGTTGATTGTAGTCACAGATAGTTATGAGACACATTCAGCATTATTAGATTTGCCACCAAAAGATAAAGACACACAATCTGATCCAGAACTAATAGATCGGGAATTGCAAATTGTTTCTAATTTTTTAAATAGCCAATTACGAGGACGCAGCTTGTTAGAGGTAGCTAACCTGAATTGGAGTGATTTAGATCGAGAATTTCAACATTATGGTGAATACTTAAAAAATTCCTTAGCAGAATTTAGTCGTCGCAGCTTGACGCCAGGGGTGACACAAATAATGGTGCGTGGAATGGCTGAAGTTTTACGACAACCAGAATTTTCGCAACTACAACAGGTACAAACTATCATCCAACTATTGGAGGAAGAACAAGAGCAACTGTGGCGATTAATATTTGAGGAAAATGAGACTGAGGAAGTGGGTAAACCACGAGTAACAGTCAGGATTGGTGCAGAAAATCCTCTGGAAACAATTCGTAATTGTAGTTTAATTTCTTCCACCTATCGTCGTGGTTCAGCACAGGTAGGTAGTGTGGGAGTTTTGGGACCAACACGCCTAGATTACGAAGGAGCGATCGCACTAGTTGCTGCTGCTGCTGAGTATTTATCAGAAGCTTTCAGTGATCTAAATCCCTCATGAGAAAAATTACCTTTGGATTGGTTTGGTTAGGATTGATTGCTTATGCTTTCTTGTTTGCTCCTCCCGATCAACCCGATACTTTTGAGTTAATTAAAAACCTTTCTACTGGTCAATGGCAAGGAATTAATCCTTTGGTGATTGCACTTTTTAATATTATGGGTATTTGGCCTCTTATCTACAGTGCAATCATGTTTGTTGACGGTAGAGGACAAAAAATTCCAGCTTGGCCATTTGCTGCTGCTTCTTTTGCAGTTGGCGCATTTGCTTTGTTACCCTATTTGGCTTTGAGAGAACCAAATCTACAGTTTTCTGGCGAAAAGAATGTCTTGATTAAATTTTTAGATTCTCGCTGGATGGGTATAATTCTGACTATTGGAACGGTGATTTTAATTAGTTATGGTATTAGACAAGGAGATTGGGGTGATTTTGTCCAGCAGTGGCAAACTAGCCGTTTTATCAATGTGATGAGCTGTGATTTTTGTCTGCTGTGTGTATTATTTCCTGCTTTATTGGGAGATGATATGACACGGCGTGGTTGGAAAAATTCTGGAATATTTTGGCTGATCGCTTTAATTCCGTTATTTGGCCCTCTGCTATATTTGTGCATACGTCCATCTTTGCCAGAACAAGTTAATGGTTGATTATTCATTTGTGCGATCGCATTACTGGTGATGAGGTTAAGAGACCTCTTGCAAAAGTCGAATGAACCCCACCGCCTTCGGCACCTCCCCTTACCAAGGGGAGGTTGGGAGGGGTTAAAATAATGTGCAGCTTCATATTTAATTGGTATTAGCCTGCTTCCCATTTCATTTTCACCTCTATTCTGTTCGAGCATCAAGTTTAGCCAGTATTCAGAACTCGTAAACCAAGTTTTAAACTCGTAAACCAAGTTTTAAACTCGTAAATCAAGTTTTAAACTCGTAAATCAAGTTTTAAACTCGTAAATCAAGTTTTAAATTCGTAAATCAAGTTTTAAATTCGTAAATCAAGTTTTAAACTCGTAAACCAAGTTTTAAACTCGTAAATCAAGTTTTAAACTCGTAAATCAAGTTGGAAACGGTTCAATTACTCGACCACGTCTGAGTAAGCGATCGCCCTTCAGTAAAGCAGGAGTGATAGTCACAAAATTCTTAGTGTCAGGGTCAATACTTGGCTCAAAATCAAAATATTCGCGATCGCTGTGGGGATCTTTTGGTTGATAAACTTGAGTACGAATTCCTTGCTCCATTAAAATCTGGGGCAAAAGTTTAGTTAATTCCAGCATCATTTGAGGTTTATCCAAAAATGATGCGCCTATTAGTCTTTGCAGAAAATTTAATAGTTCTGGTAGTTCTTCAATGGCGCGATCATCCAAAGATTGATTCCCTTGTTCAACTCTAGCGACTGCTAAGTCTATTGTATTGAGAGCATCACCCAGATTATCAAGAAGAATTTTGCTATCAATTTTTAGTACAGATTGAGGTAATTCTCTTAACTGTGCAAAATTTGAATTATTATCCTGTTTATCTTTATCAAGTTGCAGCACAACTTCTAAACCTATCAGCACAGAAGCAAGCAAAATAGCCATCCACGCTCCAGGGCTAGTTTCTGTTAAATACAATAACCAAGCTAATATACCTATATAAACAAGTGTCTTCAGCAGTTTCAGGATTAACCTGTTAGCAGACAACTTGGTAACTGGGATAGTAACTTGCTTTGACTGTGGGAGAGTGACTTGAATTTGGTTAGCCGCAGTGAGAGTAGCGATCGACTGGCGCAATGCATCCAAGAAAAAAGCAGCCGAACGTACTTGAGCCATATTTAGCTCACTTATATAACTTTTTTCTAGATGATCAATTTGGTTTTGAACCAACTTCACCACCTGATCAACACTAGTTACTTTGTCAATCTCAGTTTGGAGTTGGTGACGTTCTTCGTCAAAAAGTGTAGACAGTTTTTTCATTATTAATATTATTGAACCACAAAGATCATATAATTTTTGAACATTTCCTATAGTTCAGACAATTTTTGTGATCAACATTAATTTAGTCAGTGCGTAGACACGTAGGGCTTTTTAGTTGGGCGATCGCATTTCTAAATCATTCGCTCCAGACAAGATCCCCGACAACTCAACAGAAGTCGGGGATCTGGGCTAAAATGTCAAATGTCTAGGTTAAGGGATGATTTTTCCCCATAAAGCTTTATATTTCTCTAACTAAGACTTATCTTTAATTCGTACATCTATCACACTGGCATTGAAGTTGTAATTAAAGCCTTCCAACTCAAATGGCATACCTATTTTGACTTTGCTGTTACCTAGAACTGGCCCATTTTCAGTGACTTGGGCTTTACCTTCCAAAGTCAATAACATGTCTGTACTAAAACTGTTTGATTTGGGATCTGGCAATTCTTTAATAGTACCATCTGGCTGGGGAACAAGTACAGTTTTAGGTAATGGTTGAAGAGATTTGATATCAATTTTTCCGTGGGGTTGATTACGGATAATAACGTTTGTTTTACCACCTTTTTTAAATCCTTGATTGTATAACTGTTCAGGATCACGTACATTTAATCCCCGAACAATTAAATCTACTTCAATGGGTACAGTTTTAGAACCTACTTGAGCAACAGAACCAGTACTCCCAGGGAAGAAAAAGATGCCGAATATAACCAGCAAAATTACTAGCCCAGCACCTATATCAAGAACATTAAATTTACCAAATAAACGACCTTTGGAATCTAAAATAGCCATAACTGAAATTTTCCTAAATTCAATTTTTGACTTTTGAATGCTAGATTTGACAATTCAACGCCACCTGCTATGACATGCGACAGTTTATCATGATCGGTGTTTTTAGTTGCTGTTGCCAAAAACAATCGGTTAAAACTGCATTATAGTCAAGTTTGCTCGTGACATCTGCATGAGAGATGTTAAATGCAACTTGTGATATCCTGCTTGCGTCTGTTATTTTTACGTTCTTGTTAAAGTCTTTTCAGACCGAATTATGAATAATAGGGAAAGCTTATATATCTATTACAGTGTTTTTCGACGTCGTTTGTTTTATCCATTGATTTCGGTGCTGATGGCGCTGAGTATTTGTTTGAGTAGCGCCTTACCATCTCAAGCTTTTGATTGGATACCTCTGATTTTTCAAGGAGTGCAAGCACTTCAGCTTTCTAATATGTCCGATCGCCAGGAAGTTGAGATTGGTAAACAAATCAATCAACAACTGCTAGACAGTGACGTTCGATTGTACCGCGACGCAAATATTAACCGTTATGTGCAACAAATTGGTCAGCGATTGGTAGCAAATAGCGATCGCCCCAATCTTCCTTTTACTTTCCAAGTTGTTGATGATGATAAAATTAATGCTTTTGCCACTCTTGGTGGATTTGTATATTTAAATACAGGTTTAATAGAAACTGCTGAAAATGAAGCGGAACTAGCAAGCGTCATGGCCCATGAAATTGGTCATATTGGCGGTAGACATCTAGTCAAGCAGATGCGCCAAAAGGCACTTGATGAAGGTTTGTTAACAGCAGCTGGATTAGATCGCAGTCGAGCAATACAAATTGGTTATCAGTTAGCGCGTAACCTACCAGGTAGTCGAAAAAACGAATTTGATGCTGATAAAAGAGGATTAAGAACTTTGACACGTACTGGTTATAGTCAAGCGGCGATGGTTTCGTTTATGCAAAAGCTAGTCAAAAAGGGTTCTGTACCAACATTTTTGAGTACTCACCCAGCAACAGGCGATCGCATTAATTCTATTAAAAAGGACATCAATACTCAACCAAGCAATGGCAACGATGGTTTAGATAATTCTACATATAAGACTAATATCCAAGCCCTATTTAGGTCTTGAAGCAATTTTAAAATGACACAAATGCATACGAAACATTTATTTGTGTGCATCGGTGCGTATCGGTAGTCGATTTAGAAAAAATGATTTTTGCCAAGCCTGAAACTTAAGATCAGGCTAAACACTTATTGCGGCGTATATGAAATTGTTCTGGCTTGACAGTTGTCACCATTTCTTCTAAAGGTGAGATGCGGATGCAATTTTTGAGAACGTTTGCTTGATAAACCAAATTATTTGTAATATCCAATCCCGTTAACCAACCACTACGAGGATGATAAGCACCAGTGTCTATATCTAACCATCCTTCCCCTTGGGCTAATTGACCAGGGGATACGCCTGGTAAGGTAAAAGTAATTGTATGACCGATAATCATCAATTTATCGACAAAGTATGGCTTTTGAATGCTGTGAAATTCATCTCGCACCCAACAAAATTGGTCGGCTGTTTGTGCTTCTATAGGTATGAAAGGATCAACACCAGCATGAACCAACCAAACATCCCCTAAATCAATATGTGTAGGCAAATTATCAAACCATTCGAGATGATCATGGGGAATAGTAGCTTCTTCATAACTAGACACTGTTGCCTGTCCACCACTGTATAGCCATGCTTGTACTGTAGGGGTAGGGATGCGTTTTGTGAGAACATTCAATAGCATCTGTTCGTGATTCCCTAACAAACATTGATAGGAACTGTCTTTCACAAAATCAACTACTTGGGCGCTTTGTGGGCCACGATCAATTAAGTCTCCTAAAAAGTAGACTTGATCGTTTGATGCAGGGGCGATCGCATCTAACAATCTCATTAAACCTTCATAGTGACCATGCACATCCCCAATTACTATTCGTCGGTAACTAGTTACACTCATCGGCTTATGGTTTGACTAAATTTTGCCTTTTGTTGTGCTGCTACAGTCTAAACTGCATAAATTTCGTAAATTTAGCAAAAAACTTACAAATTTCTAATTTATTTCATTATTCCCACTTTCATTAACTATATTTAAACTTGATTTATGAATACTCCTTTCAGATAAATCATAAAGTTACCTCATTCTATGTGCAGATTTTACAAAGAAATTTAAATTTTCAATAAATCTAGATGATTCTCACTTTCATCGTACAAATATCCGTGTTAAAAGAAAAATAACTAAGTCATTTGTCAAAATTTAGTGAGTATTTAGTGATTGGTTGTCTCCAGGGCTATTTCATTCTCATCCAGCCCGCCTCAGAATCAATTGTGGTCTCATAGCAAAAGTCGGTTAAAAGCGACTGTTTAGTGGTAATTTAGTCCGTTTTAACGGACTTAAACTATTAGCTCTGAACTTTATTTCAGGGCGGTTTATGTCTAAAATGAAATAGCCCTGGGTTGTCTTTCTTGTCCTCCTTGTCGCCAAATGCATCAAAATAGTGAAAGGACACAATAGTAACTATAGTAAGACTTTACAATATTGCAGACTATTTCATATCGTTCTTACTACATAGTTTTATTTATAGCCTGTATAGAGAGATGTTGATCCTTTAGTCTGAGTAGATATGTGCCATAAGATAGCCTTGCCATCAGCAGAGTCAGTCATATTAGCTAACATTAACTGATCTCGTTGATGCCAAACAGCAAATATTTTGTCTCTACCATCATTGAGAGTTCTGAAATCAACTTGATATCTTTGATCAACTCGCTGTAACTTTAAACCTAACAAATTTAGTAATCTGCTCAGTATTTTGATCGCACAAAGGCGCTGTTTACCTTTTACTAAATCTATGCCAAGTGTTCTTTTAATATGTTTACTGCACTGCATAGCAGTATTTTGCAACATAATTAAATCAGGATCATTTTCAGTAAATAGTCGTTCTGGTTCTAAAAACTGTAGCATTCCTAAAGCTCTCATCGCTTCAACTTTAAGGGTATATATTTTTAAATCTGGAAGGAAAACTTGACCCTCGCCCCAAATTAATTGCTGTTGCCATTCTTGCTGATCTCGTACCCAAAAATATTCACTTTCATGAGTGAGATAATAGTGAATTAATAATTGACTATAATAACCTTGCTCATCTAATAATTTCAGTTGAGGTGTAACTGGTATACTGTATCTTTGCCTGAGAACATATTTATGAATTTGATTGCGTTCTTCATCAGTAAGTGAATGTTTTGCTATGAGTTGGTCATACTCCACATAATCAATATCTTTAGCATTAGCTACAGCCGTTGCTGCTGCTAATTGATTGTGTTGCTTAATTTCTTTAATTTTAAGTTTAATTTCTTTGGCTTTTTGGCGTCTTTGTGACCAATCTTTTTGGACTTTGACAATTTCGATAATTAATCGTCGGCGCGTTGCTAAATCATTAGGATCGGTAGCTAAAAAAGCAAGGCGTAAATCTCGGACTATATTATTTTGAACAGCGTTACTCCGTGTCTGAATTTGATGACCATCAGCAATTAAGCCATCTTTTGTTGATTGACGGTAGAGTTTAATTGAAGCGTTGACTCTTGCTGCTAATTTCGACCAAATTCGTAAATGAATTGGGTCATAAACTAATGGTAAGTCTACATCAATTTTATGTAAGGGACTAAGTAAAGCCAAGTTTTCTTTTTGATTTTCCTGATACCAAGAAGAAAGTAAACGATAATTTGTACTACCACTTCCAATCAGACCAATACCTCGTTTAGCGCACCAAATTACTCTTGGAACATCATCTCGTACTCTTGCTAATGCTTGTCGAACTTCGGAGTCAGGAATTACACCTTGAAAAATACCATAAACACAGTCGAAATGTTGAACGTCAATACTAATTCCTGTTCCTAAACTGGGAGTGACGAAAACAGAGTCGTATTCTGGCACTTTTTGATTAATAGATGTGATAAAATCAACTGCTTCGTGACCAGGCGTATTTGTTGTTAAACTACTGACGACTAGAGTTTTAGAAAATTGCTTTTGTAGTCTTTGCAGTCGTTCTTGTAAATAAATCGCAATGGTTTCACAACTGTAACGTCCAGAACGACTATCAGTAGTTACATAACATTTTCGACCTGCCATCAAATCCAATTCTAGTTGATGAATTAGCGGAGTTGGATTAGGAGAATCATAATAAGTAACATCCCAACCACGTTGAGGTTTCCATTGATTAACTACCACCCATGGCGTTAATTGAATTCCTGCTAATCCTTGTAAATATTCTAAAGAAATATCAGACAAATCTGCATCTTGAGCAAGAATTAATCCACCACTTGTAAGGATATTAGAAATTAATTGTTGAAACGATTTGAGGACTTTTACACGCTTTTCTTTACAAGTATTACTATTGAGGAGATGCCATAAAGATTGTTCTACCTCATCTAATATTAATATAGCTCCTTGCCAATCTTCAGGATTAAGCTTCCACAAAGAATCTATACATAATCCCAGAGATTGGCTAGATTGATAGCGAGTATCAAAGCTGTTACTACGAGTTAAGTTTTCATTGTTAATTCCCCAATTAATACCGATTTTTTCACATAAAAATCGACCAAGTTGAATTCTATGAGTAATTAATAAAACAGGTTGATTTCGATTTTTTGCCTGTTGCACAACTGTCTGAAGTGCTGTAGTTTTCCCTGTACCTTTAGCAGATTTGATCCCGACTAATCCAGAAGTAGGAAAGGGTATTTCTCCTAAATAGCGATTATTAAGAGTGAGTGCAGGAGGTATAGTTAATTCTGTGTGGGGTTTTGTTTGAGCAAGATAATTTTCTAAATCAACGCTTTGGCGATATATTTTTTCAAAGGCGTTTGCACCTTTAGCTACGATAAACTCATCAACTCCTTTTTCGCTTCCTGGTAGTTCAATAACTTTTACAGGACAATTTTGGGTTTGGAATAAAAAACCAAGTTGCGAGATTGCGTTATTTACGGCTGCAATTTTGTTGTCTTGGGTTTCAAAATCAAAGCAAATATAAAATGTGCGTTTAGCGATCGCGATCGCTTTTAAGTCTGGTATCAACTGACGACGGATAACTTTGCCAAATTCATCTTTAGTGACGCGATAACCGCTAGTAATTCCAGGAACACCAATAGTTGCATACCCTTGTGTTAACAGTGCGGCGGCTTTTTTCACACCTTCACAAATAATTATAGGTATATTTCTCGCCATTACCCACGCCCAAAAACCCACAGCTTCCCCATTTTCGGTAATGCTGATATTTTCTGGCATGGTTTGATTGTAACGTTGGGCGACTTGTTGCCACACGCGCAAACTGACTCGCAAACAAAACACCCGCGTCGGTGTGCAAGGAGGATGTTCGTATTTAATAGATTTACCTTTTTCATTGAGTCGGGGTTGATTTGGCTTAAAACATCCCCATTCCATTGGTTCCCAGTTATTAAGAGGATCAAGTCCAGCACACCACCAGCCACCAGCAGCTACATGAGCGTAGCGTTGTAACCAGCTATTCCTCACCATACCAATATTCGTGCGTGGTATGTGTTCGGAAATTAACAAATAGTTATAGGCGATTTCGTCTTGCAAAGACTGGAAATTCAAGGTTGCTAAGTGTAAATCAATACCGCCACTTTTGACTAATTCTTCTAGATGTTGGGGTTGTAAATAGTGCAAATGCATTAGTCAGGGCAAAATAGGAAACAACGGATTTAAAACTTACCATGCCCCTACTAGATTTGATAGAAGTGATATTAACTATTTACAGCTGCTTTTTGTTACCAAGTTACGGGAGACACATCGGTGAATTATTCTGTAAGCTGTGGAGTCTGTTTTATTGCCATAGTAATAAGTATGTATTGTAATTTTTTTTGAGTTATATATTTAATTTATAAGTAAAATCATGGCTTAAAACATGAGACCCTGACGTGTAGCTTGTTTTGAGATTAAGTTTTATCTATAAAGAACTCAACAAGTTTTGCAATGCAATATCCCGACGCAAACAACCCACATCCCATGCAGAGTTTTCCCCAGGTTTGTTTTATCAAAAATACTGTCTCCAATCCCAACATCATCATTGGGGACTATACGTATTACGATGACCTGGAAGACTCGGAAAATTTTGAGCGCAATGTGCTTTACCACTATCCATTTATTGGCGACAAGCTAATAATTGGTAAGTTTTGTGCTTTAGCTACAGGCGTAAAATTTATTATGAATGGCGCAAACCATCAGATGTCTGGGTTTTCAACTTATCCATTTAGCATTTTTGGTAGTGATTGGGAAGATGTGACACCGAAACCTGATGAACTACCTTTCAAGGGTGACACTGTGATTGGTAACGATGTGTGGATTGGATACGAAGCAATGATTATGCCTGGAGTTAAAATCGGTGATGGTGCTATTGTTGCAGCAAAATCTGTAGTTGTTAAAGATGTCGCACCTTACACAATTGTTGGCGGTAATCCAGCTAGTTTAGTGCGCCAACGCTTTCCCGACGAAATCATCAATACTCTACTAGAAATTGCTTGGTGGGACTGGGATATTGAAAAAATTACCAGAAATTTAGAAAAAATTGTTGGTGCAGATATTGAAGCGTTGAAAAATTGTGTGTAATTTCTGCAATTAATGATTGAAAGTATTTGTGAGAAAATAACTGATAAATTGATGATTATAAAAGTATAAGTATCTTTAGCTCCAAATTTAAATGTATGAGCCATTTTACGAATATATACAGCAGCTTTTACCTGAATTTAAAATTCCTCGAATCCTGATTGAGCCTCTATTGGAACCAAGAAAAATTCATAAAGGTGAATTCTTATTTCAAGAAGGTGACATTTGTCAATTTGTGGGTTTAACTTTGCAGGGCTGTCTGAGAACTTTTTTCTTAAAAGATGGCAAAGAATTAACCCTATTCTTCCATCCTGAGCATCAAACGTTCGGTGATTACGAGAGTTTCCGCAAGCAACAACCAGCTTGTTTTTCTTGTCAAGCTATTGAATCATCTGAAGTACTGCTCGTCAACCACCAGGTACTGCATACCCTTGAAGAATCAGCGTCCGGTCAGAAACTCTTGAGACTTTTTGCTGAGAGTCTTGCATTTATGCTGCGTGATAAATTGCTCTCTCTTTATCGGGATACGCCAGAACAACGTTATCTACATCTTCTTAAAAGTGAGCCTTACCTCTTACAACGCATTTCTCAGTATCACCTCGCATCATATCTCGGTATTGAGCCGGAATCTTTGAGTCGGTTGAAACGAAGACTCTATCAAAAGAGATTCTTAACCTAAGTCAATGCTAAGGGTAGTACACACGAAGTAAAGTCGCAAATGATGGATTTCAAAAGTACAGCCCAGCAATGGTTTTAAGTTAAAAAGGGGAGAAAAATGAGCCAACAAGAACTCAATGCGATTCTTGAAATAATGCGTAACTTTTCTTGGGGAACAACTCCAACACAAATGCGCGCCAGTTTTAATGGTTCAGCAAATCTCCTACCACCGCATCCAACTGCAATCATTGAAGAAGTTGATGTTAATGGTATACCAGCAAGTTTGATTTCAACACCACAAGCAGCTAAAGATCGAGTTATATTATATCTGCATGGTGGTGGGTTTATTGCTGGCTCTCGTATTAGTCATTGCCGATTAGCCAGCGATTTTTCCGAAGCGGCAGATGCGACTGTTTTATTGATTGATTATCGGCTAGTACCAGAGCATCCATATCCAGGCGCTTTAGAGGATACCATAACTGCATACCAGTGGTTGATGAACGAGCGTGATTTTAGCCCCTCTCACATTGCGATCGCAGGCGATTCTGCTGGCGGAAACCTGGCGTTGACAACACTGCTGTCCTTACGTAACGCAGGTAAACCGCTTCCTGTAGCTGCATTGCTCATATCACCACTGACAGATATGGAAAGAACAGGCCAGACGCACAAAACGAAAGCTGATATTGATCTAATGGTTTTACCTCAGATACTTGAAGCAGGGATAAATATGTATTTACCTACAGCCAATTTCCGTGATCCTATGGTTTCACCAATCTATGCCAATTTGTCAGGTTTACCACCCATGTTGATTCATGTGGGAAATCAGGAAGTTCTTTTGGATGACTCGCTTAGGTTAGCACGCAAAGCCGCTTTAGATGATGTCTCTGTAGAATTAAAAGTTTGGAAAGATATGATTCACTCCCTGCATTTATTTGCACCGATGCTTACTGAAGGACGTGAAGCCATTGTTGAGGCTGGAGCTTTTCTCAAAAATCATTTGCTGCAAAATAATCAACCTAAAGATTTCAATTAAATGCAGTCTCCATTATTAAAATACTTCTGACGAACATATTTAGTTAGACAATCATAAGTTTGAAAGTCTAGTAAATTTTACTCAAGAGTGTACATTATTTTCCCTTATTTTCCTCCTCGATACTCTTGCGGAGTTCAATATACTGCTTACCTAACGCCGTGATTTTGAGGTAATTAGATAAATTATTTCCTTCATAGGGAATATCACGAATTTCCTTTGTATCTTCTATGTAGCCTATATCTCGTAAGTGGTACAATTCTCTTTCTAATCTGGTCGTCAAATCGTAATTACCATAGTTACCAGAGTTAATTTTTTGCAAGGACTTATACATTGAGTCTGGGATTGTTAAGAGAAAGATTTTATCTACTCTGTTTTTCGTAGTACTCAATTTTTTGTTGAGAGAACTGATTTTGTTGTCAATTTTATCTCTGTCAAATGTCAGCGCAACAACATCATCTGCTCGTGGAATAAATACCATTAAAATCGCGATGAAAAGCAATGCTGCTATAGTTAATGCAGAACTGCGTCCAGAGAATAACATCACCAGTAAAACGCCTTCTATAAATGCAAGGCATGAAAAAGCAGCCCACCACTTTGTGGTATAGTCTTGAGTCATAATTAACTCTCCTAAAAAGTGTCTAGAGAAACTATTATTCTTTTAGTTAAATTTAATTATAGTTTTGATTTTCATATCTGATTCAGTTTAATATTATGAGGTCTTGATAATATAGAAGATTGATTCAGAAAAAAGTAGAAATACTTAATATATTATCAATCAAATAATAAATTAATGATAATATTTGATTGATAACTACATCTCAGAAATTACAAGTTAGATATGCTCTAGACTTACTTATCAAAATGAAAAAGTCCTTAGCCGAGAGACTTTCAATTAATTCTGAGGTGGGCTGGATGAGAATGAAATAGCCCTGTTATTACTGCCAAGGCAAGAGGCGACATAAATTAAATGATAAACAGTGAACAATTTATTTTTAACAAATTGATTATTTAATACAATAGCAACTATATTCTATATTTCGCTTTCCTTTAACTACCAAGCAAAAGTGCTGTGTTTATGATCTAGGGTCTTGTATTTTTTTCTATACGACTTAAGAGTATCGGCTCAATAATTCGGGGTAGGCAGTGATTCAAGCTGCCACGACCAGCCT
>NZ_JCACKS010000027.1:0-17835 GCF_059505505.1 Pelatocladus sp.
TTATTAACCTTCTTTCATCCATAGAGAACATCAAAGCGTTTGTTCAATCCGTTTTAATGTTGCTTATTAATCTTCTTTCATCCATAGAGAACATTAAAGCGTTTGTTCAATCCGCTTCAACGTTGCTTATTAACGTGAAAATGTAACTAGGAGTATAAGGGACTCCACTATACGCGGGATGGAGTTTGAAACAAGAACCTCGGTTAAGAAATATTGACCAACCCAAAATCTTTGTAGAGACGCGCTGTTTGAAGCGTCTCTACATTCTTAAAATCGAAGCAAAAAATCCTTAACCGAGCAGTATTTATTGCCTACACTCTTATAATTATTCTTGAGATTCCATCACCTCAGCAGTCTTATCCCTATCCAACTTGAGAATCAACACACCCAAGGGTGGTAAACATAAATCCATCGAATAAGCCCGATTATGCATTGACCAATTATCAGTCCATTTACCACCTAAATTACCCATATTGCTACCACCGTATTTACGCGCATCACTATTGAACAATTCGGTATAAAATCCTGGTTCTGGTACACCAATACGGTAGTGGGAATGGGGTTGGGGGGTGAAGTTGCAAACCACAACTACAAAATCTTCAGAGTCTTTGTCTCTACGGATGAAAGACACGACGCTGTGACGGTTATCGCTACAATCAATCCACTCAAACCCTTCTCTGGCAAAATCTAGGGTATACAAAGCTGGTTCGCTGCGATAGAGATGGTTTAGTTCCTTGAAAAAGTCTTTGAGTTGTTGGTGCGACTCATGTTGTAACAAACTCCATTCTAAATCAGCCCACACATTCCACTCACTCCACTGCCCAAACTCCATGCTCATAAACATGGTTTTCTTACCTGGGTGAGCAAACATATAGGCAAACAAACAACGCACATTGGCAAATTTCTGCCATCTATCACCTGGCATTTTGCCAATAATGTTGCTCTTACCATGCACAACTTCATCGTGAGACAGTGCTAGCATGAAGTTTTCGCTGTGGTGATACCACATACTAAAGGTGATGTTGTTCTGATGGAACTGACGGAACCAAGGGTCCATGCTGAAATAATCTAGCATGTCGTGCATCCAGCCCATGTTCCACTTTAAGTTAAAGCCCAAGCCACCAGTGTAGGTAGGCCAGGAAACCATCGGCCAAGCTGTAGATTCTTCCGCGACAGAGACAACTCCAGGAAAATAGCTAAACAGGAGGTGGTTAACCTGACGCAGAAAATCAGCTGCTTCTAGGTTTTCTCTACCTCCATATTGGTTGAGAAGCCATTCGCCTTCTTTGCGGCAATAATCGAGGTAAAGCATAGAAGCAACCGCATCAACGCGAATTCCGTCGATGTGGTATTTATCAAACCAAAACAGAGCGTTTGCAACTAAGAAATTGCGGACTTCGTTGCGTGAGTAGTTAAATACCAAAGTTCCCCATTCTTTATGTTCGCCTTTGCGGGGATCGGCATGTTCATAAAGGTGAGTCCCATCAAAGAAAGCTAAACCATGACCATCTTTGGGGAAGTGACCAGGAACCCAATCTACAATGACGCCAATATCGTTTTTATGACACTGGTCAACAAAATACATAAAATCATCTGGGCTACCGTAACGGGAAGTGGGAGCGTAATAGCCTGTGACTTGATAACCCCAAGAACCATCAAAAGGATGTTCTGCGATCGGCAACAATTCTATGTGAGTGTAGCCTAAATCTTTGACATAGGGAATCAACCTGTCTGCTAATTCTCGATAAGTCAGAAAACGCGCACCAGTGTTGAGTTCGGAAACAGCAACTACTGGCTCGGTTTGCCCATTCGGAAGTTTGGGTGGTTCCGCACTAGAGCCGTGTAACCAAGAACCTATATGTACTTCGTAAACTGAGATGGGTTGAGTCAGAGGATCGGTGTGACGCCGCTTTTCCATCCAGTCTTCGTCGTTCCATTGATAGCTATCTAAGTCACTGACAATCGAAGCTGTTTTGGGACGGGGTTCTTGTTGGAAACCGTAGGGATCAGATTTTTCGTAAATATGACCTTCTATATTTTTGATTTCATATTTGTAATTCTCTCCTACTCCAACTTCAGGAATAAACAATTCCCAAACTCCAGTTTGTCCTTTACGCATCTGGTGTTGGCGTCCATCCCAATTGTTGAAATCGCCCATAACTGAGACGTTGCGAGCATTGGGCGCCCAAACGGCAAAATAAACCCCTTTAACGCCATTTACTTGTGTCGGGTGCGCTCCCAATTTTTCGTAAATGCGGTGATGGTTTCCTTCAGCAAACAAATGTAGATCAAACTCAGTCAAGCGGGGAGAACGGAAAGCATAAGGATCATAGATGACTCGTTCGTGTTCTCCTTCTTTGATTTTGAACTGGTAGTTTGCTAATTCTTTTGTTTCGATCGCGCATTCAAAAAAATGAGGATCATGCACGCTTTGCATTGGATATTCTTTTCTTTCTTCGGGAAGAAGCACCCACACCTCACTAGCATTGGGTAGGTAGGCTCGCACAGCCCAAACAGTTTTGCCATTTGCTTCTACAAGATGGGAACCCAAGATTTCAAACGGATCTTGATGCTGATTCCAAACGATACGGTTTACTTGTTCGGGGGCTATCATGGTCATAGACATGGAGCTAACTACGTTGGTTTACTGAAAGTGACTAAGTAAATCTGCTTTTTTAACTTCTATATATTATTCTTTACATTTATTTGCAATTTTGTCTTGATATCAATCTTAAATTAGGGATTGGGGATTCTCCAGAGGAGACGCTACGCGTAGACGCGCAAGCGGCTTCTCACAGAGTACGGGGATCAGGGACACGGGGAGCCACTGCACTCTTGCGGATTAAGAGCGTTGTAGCACGTGGCGTGGACAAGGAGGAAACTAATGACAAATGACAAATGACAAATGACTAAATCAATGTATCCAAAAAAGGGAAAAGCTGGAATAATGCTTTACGCAGTCTCAGCAAAAAGATATTTTCTCTGATTTTAGAATTTAGTTTTGGTGGTGGGGCTTGTTGCAATTGAGCTTGTAGTTGTGCATACTCAGCAGCAGATAGAGATTTGCCGTCAATGGGCGATCGCGCTGCTAATATAATTTCTGTTCGTAATATTTCTTCTGGTATGTCTTCTGGCGGTGGTAATGCTATTACTTTTGCTCCTTGATAACTAATCAGACTTACCACAATGCTACTGATAACTATCAAATAAATGTATTTTCTATTTTTCATTTTTATGAATTTTTCATTTTTAATTTTATTTATTGAATGCTAGACAGTTTATACCACAGTTGCTGCTGTGCGACTTGTATATATTGATCAATTGACCAAAAAACAACCGATGCAACTTGAGTACATCGGCCATAAGAATATTTGGTAAATAGAAACTTGACATTTCGCTCATGCTAATGCAGAGGCTTGGGGTTTGGCAAAGATCATCCTTCCGGCGGATGTTTGCAAGGCGCTGGTGACAACTACCCGCAATTCACCACCTACATAATTACTACCTTCTTCAACGACAACCATTGTGCCATCGTCTAGGTAACCAATCCCTTGACTTGGTTCTTTACCTTCTTTGAGAATCTTCAGGTCAATATTATCGCCTGGTAAGTAAGTTGGACGTACAGCATTAACCAAATCGTTAACGTTTAAAACAGGGACTTTTTGCACACTGGCTACTTTCGATAGGTTGTAGTCATTCGTTAGGAGTGTGCCATTGATTTCTTGGGCAAACCGGACTAACTTCGCATCTACGGTTGTGATATCGTCGTAGTCTATTGAGTTAATCAAAATGCGATCAGGATAAACTGTTTTAATTCGGTTGAGAATTTCTAGTCCCCGTCTTCCCCGTACGCGTTTTTGATCTTTACTTGCATCTGCAACTTGTTGGAGTTCTTGCAAAACAAATTGTGGTACAAGCAACTGTCCTTCCAAAAAGCCAGTTTCTAGAAGTGTTTCAATCCGACCATCAATTATGCAACTGGTGTCTAAAACCTTGGTGCTAGCTGGTTTAAGTGTTCCTTCTACCACCATTGTTTCTACAGTGTTGGGATTAATCAACCGCAACAAACCACGTCCGTGGGTGTCAGCGAGATTCATGCCAGTATATGCCAACACGATACTACCAACAACTGCTACCAGTGGCTTAATAAAAAAGCTAAAATCGGCGGGAATTGGTAGCAAAAATAGAGGTGCTAGCATGAGATTAGCGAGCAATAACCCAATGACTAGACCGATCGCACGGGTTAAAATGATTTCAAATGGCATTTCCCGCACTTGGCTTTCTAGGCGGCGATAGGCTGTCTGAAATCTCAGTCCGACTGCGCCACCAAGAATAGCAGCAAAAGCAGCAAAAACTAAGCGTAGAGCTTCTATGTTTGTTACCCGATCAAGCGCGCCATTTGGCAGCAACTCGATACTGTAGAAACCTACCCCCGCCGCTGCTAGGATGAATGAGAATATGATAATTGCATCAAGCATAATAGTGCTAATTTCCTGCAACAGTTTTAATCGATAGGTAAAGTATTTCTTATCTCATCGCTAGGAGCGATTTAATATATTGACGCTCATACTAGAGGTTGAGACGGACAACATCTGCATTCATTATAACTAAAGATTTTTATGCTCTATTATTGCCATCTTTTTACTTAAAAACGATAAAAATTTGTTAATAAATAACTAGAAAAAATTAAAATAAAATGCTAATTCGCAAGAGTACTGCCAGTACGGATTTTCCTTCTTGTCTTATATATTATGATCTTCTGTGTTTTACTTAACTTATTAATTTTCATGTTTTGTAATTTTAATAATCTTATTTTAATTTTTACTCACAATGGTACAAAAAGATATAGTTTCAGACATTCCAACTTCCGCCTACATACATATTCCTTTTTGCAGACGCCGATGTTTTTACTGTGATTTTCCGATCTATGTTGTAGGCGATCGCTTACGTGGTGAAACATCTAACGCCATTTCTCAATACGTAGACATTCTTTGTCAAGAAATTGCTATTGCTCCTGTTTTTAGCCAATCTTTGCAGACAATCTTCTTTGGTGGCGGTACTCCCTCGCTTTTATCTGTGCAGCAATTGCAACATATATTATTGGCGTTAGAGCAAAAGTTTGGTATTACTCCTGGGGTAGAAATTTCGATGGAAATAGACCCAGGTACGTTTGATTTAGCACACATTCAAGGCTATCGTAGTTCAGGGATCAATCGCGTCAGCTTGGGTGTACAAGCCTTTGATGCAGATTTATTGCAAGCTTGTGGGCGATCGCATTCTGTTACTGATATTTACAAAGCCGTAGACTTAATCTCGCAAGTTGGATTTCCTGAGTTTAGCATAGACTTAATTTCCGGATTACCGCACCAAACTTTAGATAGGTGGCAGGAGTCATTAGAAAAAGCAATTGCTATAGCACCGACACATATATCTATATATGACCTGACCATAGAACCAGGAACAGCCTTTGGTCGTTACTACAAAGGAGGTACTCATCCCTTACCAACAGATGAAACCACAGTCAAAATGTACCAGAGAGCGCAGCAAATCTTAACTGGTGCAGATTACGAACATTATGAAATTTCCAACTATGCCAAAGCTGGACACCAATGTCGGCATAATCGAGTTTACTGGCAAAATCGCCCTTATTATGGCTTTGGTATGGGTGCGGCTAGTTATATTGCAGGGAGACGATTTACCCGTCCGCGTAAAACCAAAGAATATTACCAGTGGGTAGAAGCTGGTTGTGTAATTGATTGCGAAGTGACATCAGCAGATGAAATTTTGTTAGAAACCTTAATGCTAGGGTTACGTTTAGCAGAAGGCGTAAATTTAGCAGTGCTAGTAGAACAGTTTGGAAAAAAGAAAATAGAAGAGATTGAGAAATGTTTACAGATGTACTTCCAAAAAGACTGGATCAAACTTGACGGAGAAAGGTTGCGTTTGCATGATCCCGATGGTTTTTTGTTTTCTAACGTGATTTTGTCAAAGTTGTTTGCACAATTGGGGGAATAGGGGATCGGGGATTGGGGACAAGGTATATAGATACGCGATTCATGGCGTCTCTACAGGGTTTTAATGTTGATCGATTTATCTTATCCGAACCGTATTGGGGGACAAGGGGGAATAAATCGCCTTAAAGTTTGAACATTAAGTCTTAAAGCTTTAACAAAGCTCGCCGTGCTAATTTTACGTAAGTCTTCACCGTTTCATACGGCATTTCCATATCCTGAGCTATAACTTGCAAAGATTCTCCCATTTCCCGGCGTGCCAGAATCGTAGCCCATTTAACCGCTATTTCTTCCGCCCGTACTCCCCCAGTCCGCTTGCGTTGCGCTTTAAAAATATCTGTTAAATCTTCAATTCTTTTTGCCAAGAAACTTTCGACATTTGGTACTGCTGGTGTTGCTTGTAATGACCAACCCAAGCGCGTTTGACCTAATCCGAAAGTAGTTTTATGACCAGTACCACAGTAAGGCGCAAGTTTTCCTAATGCATAAAACAGCTTGTAAAAATCCGGTTGTTTGGCTGCTTCTTTAGTTAAACCAAACTCGATTGTACCTGTAAAACCTGTAACAGCACCTCTCTTTCCTGCTAGTACTTTTGCGGATACAAGTTGGTGACGGGTAATCAACACATGCTCATCTACCCAAGCTAAAAATGTTTCTTGGTCAACAGGCATACCAGAAAAATCATTCCAACGGCGAAGATAACTGTGGAAGACGTTTGTAGGCATTGGCAAGGGTAGATGATGATCTTTGCGACGGAAACTTGTCGGACTTAAGAATTTGAGGGCGATTGTGTCTTCATGTTCAGAGTTGAGTAAGTCAGCATAAGTTACAGGAGAGTGAGCAATTTGACAAGAATGAATACGTAGAAATGCGTTACGTAAATCAATTTCTGTTGGTAAATTTTTTACCCATTGCGCTAACCATGTGACTACTCGCTTTGACAAAGCTGTCACATACCAGTGGTGAGTATTACTAGCAAAAAGATGCAATAATTTACCACTGCTGACCAATTCTCCATCTAATGCAGAGATCGTAAAAGGTTTTTCGGACTCGCCATCATGAAGATAAGCAGAAAGTTCTGGATCGACAGCACGGACTTGATTGAGAAACCAAGCGTGCAGTCCGGTTGTATACTGTGGATAGATCGAAACATCTGCCTTCGGTACTAGTTCAAATACTAATCCCAATATTTCAGTGTTAGCTGACCAGTTCATGTGAGATTCATGCTGAGTAATTTTGTTTTGCTTGCTTCGAGGCATTATTGAAGATTCAGGCTCATATGTTAAAATTTGATTCCCCACATGGGGAATCAAAGCTAATTTTAACAGAGCGATCGCCTAGAAACTTGTAGAGAGGCTTTTGATGTATTCCTGCTTCCTTGGAAGTCACGCATTCACGCATTCAAAAGAACTGTATTTTATGGCTTTGACCTTTTTATAAATGGTAGGTTTCTTTCCGCCATGCTGTACTAGTCAAAATTGCTGCAAATTCCATACGAGTCAAATACCCATTCGGTCGAAATGTGCCATCTGGATAAACGTTAATTAAATTTTGCAACTGCGATCGCAGTTGCAATGCGCCCAATAGTTCTGAATGTCCGTCAAAACCGTCCTAGGACCCTTGGATAGATTAAATCCATCTGTAGCTCTACTTTTGTCTCTTGGGAGCTTACCGAGGATCAAAATTAAATATTTTTCTCATCGTTTGTCTTAACTCCTAACTCTTAAAATAAGAATAGACACTGTTGAGATTTGTATCGTTAATTTAGGGATTACCTGTTATGGCTCCCGCCGTTTTAATTGAAAACCTTAAAAAGCACTACGGTTCGGTGGTCGCCGTCAATGATGTTTCCTTTCAGGTAGAACCAGGAGAAATTTTTGGTTTACTTGGCCCCAACGGAGCAGGAAAAACCACTACCCTGCGCGCTCTGTGTACTCTCACCACACCAGATGCTGGTAAAATCGAAGTATCTGGTATTTCCGTGATCGACAATCCCAGAGCAGCCAGAAAACGTCTCGGTTATGTAGCTCAGGAAGTAGCTATAGATCCCATATTGACTGGACGTGAACTGTTACAACTGCAAGCGGCACTTTATCATTTAAACGCGGCGGTGATCAAACAGCGCGTTGAGGTGGTACTAGATTTACTCGGTTTGCAGGAATACGCAAATAAAAAGACTCGTACATACTCTGGTGGTTTACGTAAACGCCTAGATTTGGCAGCTGGGTTATTACACGCACCAGATGTATTAGTTTTAGATGAGCCAACAGTAGGGCTAGACATAGAAAGCCGTTTTATCGTCTGGGAATTCCTACGTAAATTGCGGGAAGCTGGAACCACTGTAGTGATTACCAGCCATTATTTAGAAGAAATTGATGCTTTAGCCGATCAGGTCACCATTATTGACAAAGGCGTGGTCATTGCCAGTGGTACACCATCACAATTAAAAGATCAAGTGGGAGGCGATCGCATTACCCTGCGTATCCGCGAGTTTACACCACCAGAAGAAGCAGAAAAAGCCAAAAACTTACTAGAATCCTTACCATTTGTACAAGAAGTTATCATCAACAACGCTCAAGGAAATTCTCTCAACTTAGTGGTGACACCACAAAATGATGCTTTGATTACCATCCAGCGATCGCTCAACCATGTTGGACTACCTGTGTTTGGTATTTCTCAATCTCGTCCTAGTTTAGACGATGTTTATCTTGCTGCCACAGGACGCACCCTCATGGATGCAGAACTAGCAGCTTTGGGAAATCGTGACCTCAAAGCAGAGAAAAAGCAGAATATGAGATAAGTTTTGTAGTTTGTTGTTTTGTTTGTTGTTCTACTAACCACTAACAATTCCCAATCCAAAATCCAAAATCTAAAATCCAAAATTGATATGAGTGGTACTGTTATACCCCCCAAATCAGATATTAAATGGCAGCAAGTGGCTGCACCACAAGCTCACACTGATACAACTCCAAATTTTTTTGGTGAGCTAGTTCAAGAAACTTTGGCTTTGACACGTCGCTTGTTTATTCAATTACAACGGCGTCCCTCTACCTTACTTGCAGGTATTATTCAACCTGTAATGTGGTTAGTGTTATTCGGTGCTTTATTTCAAAACGCACCCAAAGGAATTTTTGGCAGTACGACAAATTACGCAGAATTTCTCAGTGCTGGTATTATTGTTTTTACTGCCTTTGGTGGAGCGCTAAATGCTGGTTTGCCAGTCATGTTTGACCGTGAATTTGGCTTTTTAAATCGGTTGTTAGTGGCTCCTTTAGCATCACGATATTCAATAGTCTTGGCTTCGGCAATTTTTATCATCAGCCAAAGTTTACTGCAAGCAGCCGTGATTGTCGCAGCAGCAGGATTTTTAGGTGCAGGAGTGCCAGATATAGCTGGTTTAGCTACCATTGCTTTAATTGTCTTTCTCCTAGCTTTGGGTGTAACAGCCCTTAGTTTGGGTTTGGCTTTCGCTCTACCTGGACACATCGAACTAATTGCAGTGATTTTTGTTACCAACTTGCCACTGTTATTTGCTAGTACTGCTTTGGCTCCATTATCGTTTATGCCCCAGTGGTTGCAGGTTATAGCTACACTTAATCCCCTCAGCTACGCTATTGAACCAATTCGTTATCTTTATACCCATCAAGATTGGGGCTTAAGTAGCGTAGTGATGCACGCCTTTTGGGGTGACGTTACCTTTGGTAGTGCCTTAGCTGTATTGTTGGGTTTTGCTCTCGTCGCTTTGCTGATTATTCAACCTCGACTGCGGCGGACTCTTGCTTAATTAGAAAGGTGACATCTCCCGACGCTCATCGCAAAGCGATAGAGCGCGGGCTTCTCAGTGACTCCAGAAGAGTGCATCGGACATTTCCTGAGCTTTGGTTTTACGTCCCCGTGATGCCCCACCGGAGACAATGTATCGAGTATAACGAGAAAACTTGTGAAGAAATTACTTTCTACTCCCGGTTCCAACCCTTCATCGTACATGACCTGTCTCGTTGCAGGTTCAGAGGCATTCGAGTTGGACAGCAAGGCGGGACGCCCTGAAACACTAAGCCCACTGTGGCGGGTAGACCAATTGTACCATACTCGTTTGTGGCAGAGGAGATGGCTCGTCTCGTCGTCGGTGTCTTTCCTCGCTTCGCATTGATCAGACACCACTCCTCGCCTTGCTCGCACCTCGATCCGACGCTCGGCTTCGCGCCTTGCGCGGGGCTGCTGGCGGAAATAGCTCAAAGGTGAAGGGAAAGGGGTAAACTTTTTCCCTTTCTCATTTAACCGAAAACTGTTGCCCTATCTCGTATCTGTTTCGTTAGAATGAGTAGAAAAATTTGAACTCAGTGGATGGGAACATGAGAGTTTGGCTCGTTTGCTTTGTAGTGCTGTTTGCGCTAGCACAATTATTTGACTGGATAAAAGGATTGCAATTACCCTTACCCATTTATATTTTGGGTGGAGCATTTTTAGCAGTAGCATCCAACTATGACAAACTGTTTGGTACATATCTCCGTGATGTAACTGATGCGAATATGGAAGCATCAGTAGAACAACTCCAGTTAGATTCTCAACTTGAAGTCACTGGTTCGATGATTTCTCCTGCAAGTGAAGATTAGTAAAAACTTTGGTATGAAACTAGAATCCCCAGACTTTTAGTGGGAATAAACGACAGCGAAATCCACACAGTCTGGGGTGCAATAAAAAATAGACAAAACTGCCCAGCCTTACCCAAATATACCCAATAGTATTACTTATTTTGGCTTGCGGTGCGGGGGGTTTTTATACAAATCAACCTAATTTCAATGCCATCAAACCCCCCGCACCGCAAAGGCTGGGCAGTTTTGTCCAGGTTTTCGCAAGGGGAGTGTTTAATAGGACTAGTATTTGACTTTTGAGAAAAACTCACGAGCGTCATGTTCCCCGTTTCCGAGAAACCTGCCTACTAACTAGGAATGGAAGATTACTGTGATTAAGGGTAGTAATGCCAAGAGGAAGCTAATCCAATATATTAAGTGAAATTCTGATGTGGGTTCTGGTTTAGCTAACAAAGCTTCTATTCTTTGTTCTAAACGATCAACATTACTAGCTGCTAGGGCTGCACAGCAGATGTCTGAGGTTACAGGTGGAGTACTGATGACTAATAACAATGATTCCGCTAGTAGCAAGGGATCTACTTGTGATGCGGCGTGAGCATCAGCACGTAGTTCGCGCAAAACTAATAGTTCTTGCCACAAAGCGTCTGTATTTGGCAACCAAGCTGTACAGGTACGCACCCAACCCAGCCAGAAAAACCAGAATGTATCTCGGTAATGATAATGGCCTTGCTCGTGTGCTAAGACTGTCTCTAAATGTGCAGGTGACAAAGTTTGCAGCAATCCCTGGCTAAGGACAAGTTCAGGTTGCCAAAAACCAATTTGTCCTGCAAATAACGCTGCTGTTTTAAGTAATCGCACTTGTCTACCTGCAAGGTTCACAATTGGACAGTCACGTGTAGATTTTACTGATCGCCATCCTTGCCATGCTTTGTTTACACATATAACTGCAAAAAAAGCAAGTAATATTAATGCTAATACATAGCTAAACCAACCAGTTTGCAAACCAAGCATTCTGCCCTGGGGACCCATATACAGCAGAGCGATCGCTGTCATGATGATCAGCAAAGGGGGAAAAAGAAAGAAAAATAGCGATCTTTGCCACTGTTGCTTCCAATTGTCTTGGCATTCAACCCAAGAGTATCTGATTCCCCAAGAAACACCCAAAGCCATCAAAATCATTAATAGATGCATCACTCTTCCTCCCTCTCTTGCCGTGCAGATTGAATGCGTTTGGCGATCGCTTGTATTTTCTCACTAGCAGCTTCATCAAGACTATCTGCAAAAGCAGCAACAACATCAGGATTTCCTACCGCTAAAAATCGCTGTAATTGTTCGTGAGCTTTAATAACTGCGGCTTGATCTTTTGTAAGCAATGGCCGCCAATAAAATGCGCGTCCTTTTTTGTCACAAACAAGCCAACCTTTATCGGTGAGACGACGCAGCACGGTAGTTACAGAAGTATAAGCTAGTTCTCGGTTCGGATCAGCCAGAATGCGATCGTGTACATCTTTGACTGTCGCTGAACCAAGTTCCCAGATGATATTCAAGATTTCTGCTTCTAACGGACCTAAAGATAACTGTTTGGGGTGATACTCAGGTAAAGGTGCCATATTGATTTCGTTAGTGGTTGATGGAGATGTAAAGCCTTTCAAATTTGGTGTTCCCAACAAAAAACTAGCATGTCTACAACCTGAATCACCAACAACACAATCTGACGTGACGTTCAAAACGTTTAGTTAGCTTTATGTGTGCCGATTTAACTTAGGGTGAATCTGTCGGTGCATGTGAAATAATGGAGCGTATACCTTCTAAAGTGGCAGGGATCGTGCGAGGATCTATAAACATGACTTTGCTGCTATCGCTCTTACCAATAGTTGTACCCATATCTAGATAACCCAAGGCAAGCAGAACTTCTAAAGCTTTAGGAGCTATAGAGTTGGTTTCAAGTTTTTGAGCAATCATTTCTGTAGACTCTGCGATCGCCTGGGCTTTGAGAACTTGTTGCTGACGTTCGGCTTGGGCTTTGAGAATCAGGGCTTTTTGTTGAGCTTCTGCTTCCAAAATCACTGCTTTTTGACGGGCTTCAGCTTCTAGAACTTGTGCTTCTGCTTTACCTCTAGCGCTGTTAATAGCAGATTCTCGCTCACCTTCTGAAGTTAAAATTGCCGCTCTTTTGCGCCGTTCCGCCGACATTTGCAATTCCATTGACTGCTGCACTTCTTGAGATGGAATAATGTCTCTTAGTTCCACCCGTGTTACCTTTACTCCCCAAGGATCGGTAGCAATATCCAAATCTCGTAACAAAAGTTCATTTACTTCTGAACGGGCGGTAAAGGTTTCATCTAGTTCCAATCTGCCCATTTCAGAACGAATTTGTGTCATCACCAAATTCACCATCGCAGCTTGGAGATTTTCCACTTTGTAATAAGCTTTCTCCATATCAACGATGCGCCAATAAACTACTGCATCAACGGTAATTTTGACGTTATCGCGAGTAATACATTGTTGCGGAGGAATATCTAAAACTTTTTCCCGGATGGTTCCACGGAAAACAATTCTATCAACAAAAGGAGCAACAAAATTCAGTCCTGGTTCCAACTTTTTGTTGTAGCTACCTAAGCGTTCTACTAAAGCTTCATTACCCTGATTGACTACTTTCACAGAGCTTGCTATTACTGAACCACCTAAGACTAAACTTATTATAAAAAATAAAGGTTCCATATTTATCTCCTAATATATAAATCAGTTATCAGTTATCAGTTATCAAATTATATTACTCACTGTTTACTGATTTCTAACTACCAACTTCTGAACGGGTGAACGGGCAAACAATTGTTTGCCCCTACTAACCATTAATTATTGAATTGAGGAATATTCTGGCATGATGATTAGGGTTGTGCCTTCGCGCCTGACTACATAAACTCTTTGATGTGGTGCGATCACTAAATGCTCATCGTAACACCGCGCCCGCCAAGAATTGCCTTCGTATAATACTCGTCCGGCTTTCCCGACTGGAATCTCTGTTAAAGTTTCAGCAGTAGTTGCATCCTGAAGTTTTGATTTGCTTGGCACTGGTGTTATTAAACGACGACACAGCCAAATTAGCACTACAGAAAGCAAGAGCCAAACTACTAATTGCAACCACAACTTGACTAAAATAACTGGGGATAGCAGCGCCACTACAAAAGCGCTAATTCCCATCATCAAAGCTACAAAAGCTGTTGGCAAAAACAGTTCCATTAAGCACAAACATGCTCCTACCAGCATCCAAATGAGGATAGAATTTGACAACCACATGGCGGTAGAAATTGGCATAGCGCCATCCTAAAATTTGTACGTAAAAATTTTCAATTTTTAAGTAACAAGTGTTAAAAGTAAACTAGTAAACCCAGTCTAGTCTACAATTTTAGTTTTTGGCAGTTCAATTTAATCGAACTTCACCTATCAATTTATATAGATATTTACACTTGTATGATTTCGACTCAACGGATAGTTTTTTGTCCCAATCCTATCTGTATTCGCCAAATCAACCCTGTTGATAACCGTGTTTGTGCAAATTGTCAAACTCCTCTGATTCGCCGCTATCTTTGGGTAATTGGGTCATCAGCAGCTACAATTACCCCAGGAGAAAAAGTCGCTGATAGATATGAGGTAATTGCACCCCGGATTTGGCTGGATACTCAACCGGGAAAGTTACCGGATATACCAAGCAAAATACCAAAAGAAATTATTCCTTACCTACACTTATATCAACAACGATTACACTTACCTCTTGTTTATGGATTGGTTCGTTATCAAACAGAAGCAGCAAATAATATTCTCTTACTGGAAAATGTACCGTTAGATGAAGCGGGAAATCTTTACCCAGCATTGACAAAAGCATGGCAGCAAACAACGGTAGTCAGACAAGTTTACTGGTTATGGCAAATTCTACAACTGTGGGAGCCTTTGTCAAAATTGGGAGTAGCAGCTAGTTTGCTGATACCAAATAATTTAAGAGTACAAGGTTGGTGTGTACGACTGTTACAACTTCAGCAATCGGGACAGCCAACCCTTAAGGATTTGGGAGAGTGTTGGCAATCTTTGGTAGTTAATGCCAAAACCCAAGTAGCAAATGACTTGCAAAAAATAGTCCAACAGATGTGTAATGGTAAGGCAGAGTTCCAGGATATTGCAACTCAACTTAATACTTTATTGCTAACATCTGCCGCAGAATTACCTTTAAGTATCAAAGTCGCAGGTGCAAGCGATAAAGGGTCAGAAGCACTGATACAAAACGAAGACACTTGCTATCCTCATGGCAACGATGCGATGATCGCTGATGCATTATCACCACAAATGGCGATCGTTTGTGATGGAATTGGTGGACATGAAGGCGGTGAAGTTGCCAGTCGATTAGCAGTACAATCTGTGAAGCTTCAAATTCGCGCTTTATTACAAGAAGTTGGAGAACAAGCCGAAGTTGTACCACCAGATTTATTGCAACAACAGTTAGAAGCTAGTTTGCGAGTGATCAACAACGTCATTTGCAATTGTAATGACGAACAAAAACGCACAGGTACTCAACGCATGGCTACAACTATGGTTATGGCTGTGCAAGTACCGCAACGCATTCAAACGTCTGCTGGTTGGGACTCAGAAAATGCCCACGAACTATATTTAGCTAACGTCGGTGATAGTCGTGCTTACTGGATTACCCGTGAATACTGTCAGCTATTGACAATTGATGATGATGTGGCGACGCGGGAAGTCCGCCAAGGGCGCAGTCTGTATCGCCAAGCTTTGCAACGCCCAGATGCTACCGCCCTTACCCAAGCTTTAGGCACAAAAGAAGGGGAATTGCTGCGTCCTTTGATTCAACGCTTGATTGTAGAAGAAGACGGCATATTACTATTGTGTTCTGATGGCTTAAGTGATAATTATTTAGTAGAAGAATCTTGGCGAGATTATGCTGTACCAGTATTAACAGGAGAACTAACTCTAGAAGAAGCTGTTGATGCTTGGATTCAACTGGCAAATCAAAAAAATGGTCATGACAATGTGTCCGTAGTGCTTACCCATTGTCGGGTTTCTCCAGATTATTTGGTTCCAGTTACTCAAAAGAAATTACAAATAGAAGTTGTCGAAGAAAAACAAGTAGAAATTGTTCTAGAAGAAGCACTACAACCAGAAGAATCTAAGTTTGCAGCAAGTTCACAAGTATTACTAGACTTAGATATTTCGGCAACAACTCAAACTGATGACAATACTCAACCTCAGCGTCAACCTGGGGTGTTGTTGCTGAGATTATTGGCTTTACTGTTGGGAAGTACAATTATAAGTTTATTTGCTTGGCAACAATTGCAGCCCCAAACATTCCAGCAGATGTGTAAACAACTCCCCCAAGCAGTGCAGCAAATTTGTCCACCATCGAGGTAGAAGGAGGGAGCGGGGATTGGGAGACAAGGAGGACACGGGGGACACGGGGGACAAGGGAGACAAGGGGGACAAGGGAGAATATTTTTGATAGATACTCCCTTGTCTTTTACTTTCCCCTGTCAGCGAGTATCAAACACTCGTCGATGAGTATCAAACACTCGTCAGCGAGTATCAAACACTCGTCAGCGAAATACAAATACTCGTCAGCGAGTATCAAACACTCGTCGTCGAGTATCAAACACTCGTCGTCGAGTATCAAACACTCGTCGATGAGTATCAAACACTCGTCGATGAGTATCAAATACTCGTCGTCGAGTATCAAACACTCGTCAGCGAAATACAAATACTCGTCGTCGAGTATCAAACACTCGTCAGCGAAATACAAATACTTGTTTACGAAAGACGACTCTTAAAGCCCAATCCCCAATCCCCGATCCCCGGTCTTCAACAACTACTCATCAATTTGCCAAGAATCTTTTGTCAATTCCTCATCCAGAATTTTCTTGGCTCGTACAATGACGAGAATTCGCCCTAATAGTGTGACTTCTGGTGCAGTTTCAAGCCATTGAAAGTCTAGTTCGCCAGAGTTATCTACTACAAAGTAACTACTTGGGTTCCATTCTGTTTGGCCGCGATCGATAACTACCATGACTGGTTCTGGATTATTTTGTGTTTGGGTTGGTAGGCGATCGCTATTGCATAAAATCACTACTGGATCTTCTGCACTCAATATAGTTTGCCAACCTGGTAAGGGAACCCAAGCTTGTTCTCCAGCAAACTTAACGATGCGGAAAGGCCCTACTTCTTCTACTAGGGGAACTGCTTGTAAGTCTTGTGGTGTTAATGGCAACTCACCTACCACTGGCACGAGACGGGGTACTTCTTCGGCTGATTGTGGTCTGTAAAAGGGTAGAGTTGGTGCTGGCTTTTTGGGTAGGACGGTAAAATCTGTCAGTAATTGTTCTACTTGCTGCCTAGCAGTTTGCGTATGGGCAAATTTTAAGCCTTTAGCAATCAGACGCGATCGCGTTTGAAAATCTGAATTCTGGCGGGCGAGTTTCCAACATTGATAAGCAACCGCATCTCCTGGATGATTAGAAAAGCCTTCTGGAGGGTTACGAAAACGAGAGAAATCTTTGATCGCTCTGGCAATTTCCCGTGCTTCGTCAGCATCAACTTTGTGTTGAAAAGTAACTGTGGCGGCGGCGGCTCGTTCTTCTTGAGTCAGCAAGCGCAACTCATATAAGATATCACTACCACGCTGTTGATAATGAGAAAGTACATCTTGTGGCGCTCCTACTTTTTCTATAGAGTTGTAGACTTGGGCGCCAACAATCACCTGATTCTGTTGTACTGGTTCAAAGCCTGTTGCTTCAAAAATTGCTTGCTGACTATAACCTGCTTTTTGTAGATAAGCACAAGCTTGTCCCCATTCCACCCAATAGCCTTGTTTTTGTCGCAGCTTTCGTAGCAATTCTTCAGCTATATCATTTTGATCGTTATCGTTGAGATTTTCAGTGTTGGGTGGTGTGTCAGTCATAAGTGATGGTTTAGATATCTCAGCAGTTTTACGGCAAGTTTATCAATCTAATTTTAAAATTTTTATGCTGAGTATGTATTTTAAGACTGATGTCGTAGTTTTTCGTTGACGTACTCCCTGGGCTAAAGCCACAGGGATTCTCAAATGATGTTACGAGGCAGGATGAATCCGTCCTCTCCACCATTGTTCTTGCTTCTTCGACTCTTAACTAGACGGTTGCCCGTCCCCGTCAGACCGTCTCCACAAGCGTTTTCTTCCACGCTGCGTCCCAGCG
>NZ_JCACKS010000028.1:0-17704 GCF_059505505.1 Pelatocladus sp.
GGTAGTTGTTTTGAGCGTTTAGGCGACGTTTGACGGTCGCAGCGAGAGTTTTACTCTGTCCGCAGAATCTCAGTTGGCTTTAGCCCTGAGAGTGTCAATTTTATTAATTATGGGGATTTCTCTGTTAAGGGTTCCCCGTTCCCTCTTACCTTATAATTACTTAGGTCCAAGAAAACGAGTAGCGAAATTTTGCTCTCTTGTTGGTGATAGCGCCCTTGCTTTGAGAATAGCAGCCATCAAAAAAGCGTAAGATAATACACCGACAACCACTAACAATAAACCGTTGATAGTCCCTGTAGCATTCCATAAAGCATGAAGTCCTGCGGCAGTTAAATAGCCGACTAGCAAAATCTGCCAACTTTTTCTGGGTTTGAGAACAGCTAAACCGATGAAGTAGCCTAGATAGCCACTATAAGCCATATGTCCGGCCACAGAACCCAAGATACGGGGAATCAGCAGTTGCAATCCTGCTAGTTGCCCAGCACCATCTCCAGCCTGAAAAGTTACGCTTTGAATGATTTGCGGTACATACTGACCTAGTGTCTCTAACAGAGTAAAGCCTACAGCAGAAGCGGTTCCCAGAAGAATACCATCAAGAGGTTCCCAGACACCGACACGCTCGCGCCAAGGTGATGATAAACTTCTGGCGATCGCATAAATTCCAAGTACTGGTAGGGCTTTGAGTAATTCCTCCATTAACCCAGCGCCAAAAAAGTATCGGATCAGTAATTCTGTAAAGGTAACAGATTCCTGGGGATTTGTAGGCAGATTACCAGGGAGAAATTCGCGAAAGAAGAAGATCATAAAATCTGTCAGAGGACTCAGCAAGATTAACATTGTTGTCAATCCTGAAGCCATCAACACCCACCAAGGCTTACGTTTGCCACACAACTGGTAAATAAAATAATAAGCAGCAAAAGCAATGTAAGTACCAACCACTACTTGATTAGCTTGGGGATCACCAACCGTAGCAAACATCAACACTACAAAAACGACCGTGAGAACACCAGGTATAAGATAAGCTTTACGAGTTAAATCTTTGCCAGTGGAAATAATGGGAAACAGTTGTGTAAAGCTAACCGAAGAATCTGGAATGTTCTGTGTTTGGTAGCCAGCTGGCGGCAGCGATGTGACTTCGGCCATGGAAGATATTACCGTAGATTGGTGGTTAAATTCGTATTCAAACAACAATTCCGGCCCATCATAGCCAAGAGTAATGCGATCGCCACTCATCAATTGCTGACAACCCTGCAAGCGTTGTCCATTGAGATAAGTACCATTAGCACTGTTCAAATCACAAATTACCCAACCTAATTCGTTATCTGGGGAGGGAGGAAGAGGACGAACCACCGCATGACGACGAGATACCATTCGGTACATCATGGCATCTAAGACAACTTGACAGCTAGGGTCGCGTCCAATGACTAATTCTTTTGTGGGAAACAGCGAATAGCGAAAATCAGATCCATAAGCTGTCCCATTACCAGACACTAGCCGCAGAAATGCATTTCGTCTTGCGTTTTTGCCCGTCATCGAGTTGCAGGGTATAAACTATTTCACAAAATAACTGGTATTAGGACTTAATCCTAACTATACCAATTAGCAGAATTGCTAAATCCACTATAGCTTTACTCTTTGCTTACGAATGAGAAATTATAAAAATCAAAATATAATGATATTTTTTGGTGCTGATATTCAAAAATATAATATCAGCTTTATGCATTGGATGAGCTTAACTGGTTGATTCAGTTATCAGTTACCAGTTATCAGTTTTGTCACTTAGGTAACTTCCTTAAGTATAGTCTTTCAGGAATTTTTACTGTTCACTGATAACTGTTCACTGAATTTAAGCAACTTTAGCAATCTCGGCATGTTCAATCTTTGTACCAAGTACCTTCAAAAATTCTGCTAGACAACGAGGATGAACTGGCCAAGCAGGTGCAGTTACTAAGTTACCATCAACTATTGCCTCATCCACTGGAATATCGACATAAATTCCACCTGCACGACTTATATACGGTTTACAAGCACGATAGGTCGAGACAGAGAGTACAACTCCTTCTTTCTAATACATCTACTGCTGCTGCTAGTAATTGCAAACCTTGACAAATAGCAGCAATGATTTTGTTTGTTTGAGCAAAGTATCGAGTAATTTCTAATACTTTCTGGTTCAAACGAAATTTAGTATTATTAAACACCTTTGATGAAAAACTGAGTTTCAGTAATACTAACTTGACTTACCGACTACGTATGCTCACAATTCTAAAAACTTTATAACAAGTTAAATTCCCTCAAAGCTGGTAAAAAGTTTTGATTTTCATGATCAGAACGACTCAGTTTAATGAGAGCAAAACGTTGCAAATTACTGAGATTTGACCATTGTGCAACAGTGATATTCACGCCTATTTCTTGAGCTTTTTCATTCACACTTGTTGGTACAGTATTAGTATCTATCCATGCTGGATGAGATTCAATCGGTAATTCAGCTACAGGTGTACCGTTACGTTTTAAAATCAATTCTTGGATATAACCGCCATAAGCTCTAATCTCAGATTCTGTAGTGCAAGGTAGTTCAACAAGATGTTGACGCTCTAATTGAGTCATGTGATTCCAATCTGATAATTTTAGTTTGATCCCACTAGTGTCGAGCTTATAACGCACCTGCATAGGTATGCAACGTAGAGAATCAACAAAATCCGTCTCAAATTGAAAAAAATCTGTTGCCATAAATTTAAACAAAAATAACTAATAACTATTTATTAATCACTAATTTCTAATTAATCTAGAGACGTATTATGGTACGTCTCTACAATCAAGCACCAACTTCACCTAATGTCTTGCATTCGTTCGACGAATAATCCAATAACTAATTGAAAGAGAAAGTATAGCTATTCCTAAACCGATAATATCAATACCAGAAACTTTTTCTAAATCCAAAATAATAATTTTACGTGCTACAGCAATTAAAGAAGTCACAATCACTAATTCTACTTGTAAAACATGTTTTTTGAGATATCCTGTGATATTTTCAAGGATTTCTAAAGCAATTAAAATATTTAAAAACAAGCCAAAAATCTTAAATAAAGTTGTGTTAAATTTAGCGTAGGGTGTGTCAAATAATTCTTTCAACAGAAAAATACCTAAATCAAACACAGCTACAAAAATTACCACCAGCATCAAAACAGAGAGAATTTTTGATACAAGCACCTCTATATTTTCAATTAGGTGCATAAAACCTTCATCTTTTCCTGTTTCCCGAATTTGCTTAAATAACTTTCTCATCTGCCACACCTTCTAGTACATAATCGGTGATAGCAATTACATAACTTGGTTATGATTCCGAGGTCAAGCCCTGGATCAAAGTAAAATTTTATCAACAATGTACCTTAAGCCAAGTTATTAACCAGTTATCTACGTTGTAGCTTTTTAGTTTAGTGGCTGTAGATCGGTTTGAGCGATCGCATAACCTAAATAATCATGATGTTAGGTATTGTAAAATCGAATATCTCTGGAAAATGGAAAATAAATTGCGCCAACATTATTGTTAATCATAGATAAAATATTATAGATAATATTAGATATAATTATATTTTTTACACAAATGGTAAAAACTTGGTTTAGAAGGACTTTGGGAGTTACCAGGTAGAGGAGGAAAACTTTAAAGTCCAGCAAACCATTCATATCCTTGATCTTCCCAATAACCTTTTAATGGAAATAAACTACTAACCACAGTAATTCTGGTGATCCATTTACTTTGCTTGTAACCAAGTTTAATCGGTGAAGCCAAACGCAAAGGCGCACCATTATCTCTTGGTAGAAGCTCATCATTTTTTTGATAAGCTAACAATGTTTGAGGATGTAATGCAGAAGCAATATCCCAGCTAGAATAATAGCCATCTGCTGATTGAAAATAGACATATTTGACATTCTTTTGAGGTTGGGAAAGTGCTACGATTTCTCGCAGGCGTACACCACCCCATTGCACAATCGCCGCCCAACCTTCTACGCATACATGGCGAATAATCATCGTAGTCATAGGCAAAGCTTGAATATCGCTTATGCTCAGACTCAGGGGATTATTCACCTCACCATCAACTACCAAACGATATTTAGTTGGATCAATAACCGGAGTACCTCTAAAGCTATTGACGATCAAAGCTGCTGATTGAATTTCACTCTGAGAAAATTCAGGTACAGGTTGTTGTGATTTAAATAATAAAGCTTCTACTTTCTGATTTAACGGTTCAGAAACTTCACCTACAATATCTTCTAATATTGGTACACCACAACCACCAAGAAGAAAACTCATACTAGATAGTCCAGATATTGTTAAAAACTGACGCCGTGATAATTTATGAATTAAAGACATAATTTATTGGTAATTGGTAATTGGTAATTGGTAGTTATACTAAAAACGGCTTAAAACTGTCATTCTGAACGAAGTGAAGAATCTCCGAGATACTTTGCTACATTACGTTTAGCTCAGTATGACATAAGTCCAAGTTTTACCAGTTTGCAGTATAATCAAACTTTATTCTGCTCCCCGCTCCCCTTCACCAAAACATTGAATCTGTCAATTGCGAACCACCTGCTTTTTTTCCCAACCACCAATGAATAAGAACAAAAATAATCACGAGTGGTACTGAACCAAAGTGAACAATTCTCAATGCTTGCCAACTGCCAAATATATCAACAATCCAGGGAAACTGAGCAGGTTTATACATTCCTATACCTGTAAATAATGCTAAAAGGAGTATGGGAATTATACTTGTGTAAACTATACGATGCCAAGCATAAATCAGGCGTTTGAAATTTTGAGTTTTTTGTAATGCTTTGATATCATTCGCACTTACAAATCGGTGTCGCCAGCGACGGGTAATTAAAACATAAAATCCATACCACAAAAGATTAAGTGAAAATAGCCACATCGCAGCAAAATGCCAATGTCTTCCTCCTGCTAGCCAACCACCCAAAGTAAATATTGGTGGAATATGCAAACCTGCTCTTCCACCGAAAACAGGGTTAGCATTGTAAATTTGCAGTCCGCTAGTGAGCATGATAAACAGGCTAATTATATTAATCCAGTGAAAAATTTTAGCTCCCCTTGCTTGGGTTGGTAACTTTTGATGCTTAGAAGTAACATTTACGCTCATAAATATTCACTCAATATTGCACCTGGAACAAATAATAAAGAAAAATAGACTTATTAAAAATAAACTTTAGCGGTTTTCAGTCATGCTGAGAGACTTAAGGAGACTTTTATTTCATGTTCGCTTGAACACTGATATTATCTGCCCGTGTTAGTAATGAATTACCTAATAGTTGGATGATCGAAGACCGCTCCTTCCAAGCATTGCAGTGGTAATATAAAGTGATTATCTAAACTTGATATTAACCTTTTCATTTTTTATTTTCTACAACTTATTTCAGAAGTTTTATTTTTACGCATATCTCTGAGGAACTATTAACAGGCTGACGCAGTTAGTGTCAGTCGAACGGGAACATCGAACATCAACTGTACTGAGTTTTTTTAAGCGCAGAGCGCAGGCTATGCCAACAAAAATCAAATCTGATTTCTATATATAACAAGCTTACTTGACAAAAACAGAGATGATAAAGCGGAAGTATAAAATTTTTATAAGTCGACTTATAAATCTTATTTTCATAATTTTTAAAAAATATTATTTACCTTGACTAGGGTTTTTGGTGGTAGCCGATTTTTCAATTTGTTTAGCTACTGGTACGATAATAAAAATATCCTATTGATCCTATTAAATTGTAAAATATTTTCTAACCCTGATAATTATAGAAAAATTTTTGAGGCAATATAAGATACAGTAAGAGCCGATAACTGATGACTATAGATGAAGTAATACTTCTATTAAAAGCAAGCTTACCTAATGCACTGACATCACTGCAAGAATTAATATTGCGTTCTTCTTGGCAAGGAAAAACCTACAATAACATAGCGCTAGAAGCGCACTACGGAGAAGAGCGAGTTAGGAAAGTTGCTTCTAATTTATGGCAATTGATGAGTGATTTCTGGAAAGAATCGATAAACAAATCCAACTTTCGTCAGATTCTCGAACCTCGCCAACTCAGTAGAACACAGCACCAGTTGATTAGAGAATATCATCGTGCTGCTACAGCAGTATCCTTAGAATTCCCCGCAGGGCCAGTATCCCTCAATTCTAGATTTTACATTCCTCGCCCACCAATTGAGGAATTAGCTTACACAGAAATTGCTGAACCAGGAAGTGTTATCTGCATCAAAGCGCCCAAAAAAATGGGTAAAAGCTCTCTAATTTTAAGGATTTTGGCTCATGCAACCAAGCTTGGCTATAAAACGGTAAGCTTGGACTTTCAACAAGCAGATAAAGCAGTATTTGTCAATCTTGATAAATTTTTGCGCTGGTTTTGTGCCAATCTTAGTAGAGAGTTACAGCTAGAACCGAGACTCAATGAGTTTTGGGATGAGGATATGGGTAGTAAAATTAGCTGTTCTCTGTATATCCAGACATACTTGCTACAGTCAATCAAAACTCCCCTCGTCCTAGTATTGAATGAGGTGGATTGGGTATTTGACTATCCAGAAATTGCTTCAGAATTTTTGCCATTATTACGTTCGTGGTATGAACAAGCAAAACGAGTAAGTGTTTTGCAAAAACTTCGCATCGTCATGGCTTACTCAACGGAATTTTTTCTATCTTTGAAGGTAAATCAATCTCCATTTAATATTGGTTTACCACTGCGGCTACCACCATTTACAAAAGAGCAAGTGCAGAATTTAGCCCAGTGTCATGGATTAGACTGGACAGATCACTCTGATGCTGATCAATTAATGACAATGCTAGGGGGACATCCTTACTTAGTGAGATTGGCATTGTATCATCTTATCGGTAAGGGCGGCTTAGAAAAGAATTTAGAACAGATATTGCAACAAGCACCTACAGACACAGGAATTTATAGAGACTACTTGAGTCAGTACATGCTGATTCTGCAACAAGAAACACAATTAGCAGATGCATTTCGTGAAGTGGTTACAGCTATAGAGCCTGTACAAATGGAACCAATGCTGGCATATAAATTACATAGTACCGGGCTTGTGAAATTGGAGGGCGATCGCGTTAGTGTAGCATGTCAATTATTTCGCCTGTATTTTCGAGAAAAACTCAATATTAGTGATAATGCCAGCAGTTTGCGTGTGGCAGAATTAGAAAAAGAAAACCAACAATTACGTATTCTCTCAAGTTTAGATGAATTAACGCAGTTAGCTAATCGCCGTTATTTTCATACCTATTTGCAACTTGAATGGCAACGTTCAATGCGTGAATGTACTCCCTTATCAATGATTTTATGCGATATTGATTATTTCAAAATTTACAATAAAACCTATGGAAATAGTGCTGGAGATATTTGTTTACAACAAATTGCTCATACTATCCGTGAGAGTATTAAAAATTTGTTGTTAAATAATCATCTCTCCTATGTCAGCACAGCTTTAGGTACAGAAAATTCTCGCAATCCAAATACTGAAGACGAAGATCATTCATCATTGCTAGCTCGTTATGGGGGAGAGGAATTTGCTATTTTGGTAGATATAGACGCAGTTAATGCTGTATACATCGCTGAAAAAATTCGCGAACAAGTCAAAGCTTTAGCAATTACCTGTGAATATCCTGGTATTGGTGGTTTACCTGCTAACGTTTTAACTGTGAGTGTAGGTGTTGCTAGCATGACTCCTGAAGAGGAAAGCGAACCTGAATTTTTAGTCAACACAGCAGAAAAAGCTCTTTACCAAGCCAAAAGAAAAGGACGCGATCGCGTAGTTCTAGGTTAGTTAATTATCTGAAACTCATTGCGAGCCAACGACACCACAATATTTTCAGCATTTACTTCGATCAGCCAGCGATCGCTTAGTCTACCATCAGACAGTTGTTCTGGACAACGAACAACTCCAATTTTGCCAGCAACATAAGCCGGTTCTAGAATTAATACTTTGGCTCCTACCTGAATATTCTCTGAGTTATGCAATTGCTGTGTTAGTTATATAAGTAAAATCCGAAGTTAATAATAACCCGAAATTAACCTTTTCTTAATCTAATTTTAAGTAGTGAACATAATAAAAAATACTCAAGGTGTATTATTGATGAATTTATACCTTGGGATGCTCCCGGTGATTGTCTTCGTGTCTTCTTTTACAGATGAGCTAAGTTAGTAGATGAGTAGCAAAACTCGTAAAGAAGCTTGAATAGCTAACCAATACTAGAGAAGCCTAGACTAGACTAGAGACGTTAAGTAATCAGTAAAGGAATTATGATGAGCGATCGCGACTACACCTTAATCATCGATAAAAGCGGTAGCATGTCAACTCCCGATCAAGTTGGTGGTAGAAGTCGATGGGAGATTGCTCAAGAATCTACCCTCGCTTTAGCACGTAAATGTGAACAATTTGACCCAGATGGAATTACAGTTTATGTATTTTCTGGGAGATTTAAACGCTACGACGATGTTACCTCCGCCAAGGTAGCACAGATATTTTTGGAAAATGACCCATCTGGTACAACAAATTTAGCAGGTGTACTTCAAGACGTAACCAATAATTACTTTCAACGCAAAACAGCAGGAAAAACCAAAGCCAATGGTGAGACAATTTTAGTGATCACCGATGGTGAACCAGACGATCGCAAAGCCGTATTTGAGGTCATTATTAGTGCAACTCGCCAGATGGAACGCGATGAAGAACTAGGAATTTCCATCATTCAAGTGGGTAATGACGCCCAAGCAACTAAGTTTTTGAAAGCTTTAGATGATCAAATGCAAAGTGTCGGTGCAAAATTTGATATCTGCGACACAATCACCCTTGACGACATGGAAGATATGAGCCTTGCAGATGTTTTAATGAATGCAGTAACTGATTAATTTGTCATTGGTTAAGTGTTAACAACCAACACCCAACTATCAACAACTAACCGCTAACTGGAGAATAAAAAAATGCTAGAAAATCGTGACTATACTCTAATTATTGATAAAAGTGGCAGTATGGCAACTCCTGATCAAAAAGGTGGTAGAAGTCGATGGCTAGCTGCACAAGAATCTACTTTTGCTCTAGCAAGTAAATGCGAACAATTTGATCCAGATGGCATTACTATTTATTTATTTTCTGGTAGATTTAAACGGTATGAAAATGTGACATCAAGTAAAGTATCACAAATATTCCAAGAAAACGATCCAGCCGGAACCACTGACTTAGCAGCAGTATTAAAACACGCTACTGATAATTATTTTGAACGGAAATCAGCAGGTCAAACTAAATCAAATGGTGAAACAATTTTAGTTGTCACAGATGGTGAACCAGATGATCGTAAAGCTGTTATGAAAGTAATTATAGAAGCTTCTCGGCTTATAGATAGAGATGAAGAACTAGCTATTTCTTTTATTCAAGTTGGCAAAGATGCTCATGCAACTCGTTTTCTGAAAGTATTAGATGACGAATTACAAACTGCTGGTGCAAAGTTTGATATTTGCGACACCATGACAATGGATGACATGGAAGACATGAGTTTATCTGAAGTCCTTATGAATGCCATTAATGATTAAGTAGTTAGGCAAAATTAAATTCTTTGTGGAGGTAAGGGAACAGGGAATAGCTTGAAGAATGTGTAATTAATTTTGTAATGGTACTTAACTATCAATCTTTAAAAATCAAAAAATAAACCTCTAAAAGTGAATCCCTGCACTATTTTTTCCACCAGATAACTAAATACTGAATATTTTGATATGCAGTAAATCAGGAGTTAAATATCGTGGACTCTATTGATAAGCTGTTAGCAGAACTGCAAGCTGAATATCAGCAACAAAGCAATGAACAGCCCAAACAACAACCAAATACAGCAACACCAAACATTCATCAACCATCTTCAAAATCAGCATCTTTAATAGATAAACTTTTAGAAGAAGTAAAGACTGATTTTGCAGAACAAGACCAAGCAGAAAAGTTAAGAATACAGCAAAAATTAGAACAAGAAAAGATTAAACAAGAACAAATTAAAGCTAAACAAAGGGAGGTTTTGAAACAACAAGCCAAAGATTGGTTAGCTAAGTTAGATCCTTTCTCGCCGGAGGGATTGTGGTTTGAAAGATTTGCGGAAAGATATTCATCAAAATTAGAAGCAGCAATAGATTATTTGCAAGCTAACGAGTAGATTTAGTGTCAACTCTTGATTTTGTCGTAATATTGAACAGCCCAATCATGCATTGCATAAAGAATTGGTTTGAGACTTTCCCCTAGAGGTGTTAGTGAATATTCAACTTTTGGCGGAATTTGTGCATAAACTTGACGATGAATAATCCCATCTTCTTCCATTTCTCGCAGTTGCTGCGTCAGCATTTTTTGTGTAATTCCTGGTAAAGATCTTTGCAATTCACCAAAGCGCTTTATCCCCATCATTAATTCTCTAATAATCAATACTTTCCAACGTCCACCGATTATCTTCAGTGTTGTTTCCACTTCACACGTCAGTCTGTTGGGATTTTCGGCTTCAGCTTTCATCTCAAACCTCCAGGAGACCCTGACTTTACCTGGTACTCCAGGTCAGTGGTGGGTTGTTGACGCTTTTTATTTTACTAAAGGTTTACTGCTCGTAAGAAGCTCAGTTTATGAAAAAATAGGGCTTCTATAGCAATCCTAAATCATAAGCCCTTTGGGCAGGCTGCACCAACGTGAGAAACTTGGAAACAATTTGACCAATAAAATTCGCTACTACATAAATAAAGTCCACCTAAGTAAACTTTATAAAATAACCCACGCAGGCGGGTTTCGTATGTGTAGCCGTGATTTATAATCGCCAGGACTGAATAAAATTTTACTTAAAATGTAAAATTTAAGAATGTTTGTAGTGGTGTAAAGAACACCAACTACAAACGGTGTGTAGCTTTGATTCAAAGAATGTGGTACTAGATTTTCACAGAAGTAAAGTTTAGGAGCTTTCACTTCTATATTTTCTATGGGTAAAAGAAAATCGACTTATGCAGTTTTGCGATAAAAACAGAAAAGAAAACACAAAGAGCGATCGCACCTCATGAGCAATCACAATAAAACTCTTGGACTAGATAAATCTCTTTATGACTACTTGCTTTCAGTATCTTTGCGAGAGCCAGAAGTTTTAACTCAACTGCGTCAAGAGACGGCGCAGCAACCTATGGCTACTATGCAGATTGCACCCGAACAAGGACAGTTTTTAGCTTTGCTAGTCAAGTTAATTGGAGCCAAAAAAACTTTAGATATTGGTGTATTTACTGGCTATAGTTCTTTAGTAGTAGCTTTGGCTTTACCAGCAGACGGTAAAGTTATAGCTTGCGATGTTGATGAAGAATATACAGCGATCGCTCGCCGTTATTGGCACAAAGCAGGCGTAGCAGATAAAATCAGTTTGCACATTGCTCCAGCCTTGGAAACTTTAGAAAAACTCATCGCAGCCAAAGAAGCTGAAACATTTGATTTTGCTTTTATTGACGCCGACAAAAGCAACTATGACAACTACTACGAACTAGCTTTGCAACTCGTGCGTCGGGGCGGACTGATTGCGATCGATAATGTCTTATGGTCAGGTCGAGTTGCAGATTCTCAACAACAAGACAATAGAACTAACAAAATTCGGGCTTTTAATCAAAAACTGCATCAAGATCAAAGAATTACAATCAGCATGGTAGCGATCGCTGACGGTTTAACCTTAGCAATGAAAAATTAGAAATTTAGCCTGCGATTGAAATCGCAGTCTCATAGTGAAAGTCTGCTTAAACTAGACAGCTTGATTTATTTGAGTCGTATTCATACGACTTGCACTATTAGCAAAGCAGAATATTGAAAAAAATAACTTTCAATCTTATTGGTGGTAATTCCATTGAATAGCGAACCAGTATCCCAAAAAATTTCTGATTCTGAGCGATCGCCATTTCAACTCTGGTTGGCTTTATTAAGTGTAGGATTGGGCTTGACAATGTTTACACTTGATAGTAGTACAGTCAACATTGCCCTACCGACAATTACCAAGGCTTTTGACACTCACTTAGCTATTACCCAATGGGTGATTATCAGCTATCTAATTGTTTTTACGGCTCTGATTTTCAGCGTTGCTCGTTTGGGTAATATACTTGGCAGACAGAAATTATTCCAAGCTGGATTAACTTTGTTTACCATCAGCTCATTACTGTGTGGGTTAGCACCTGGAATTAGCTGGTTGATTGGCTTTCGAGTCTTACAAGGATGCGGTGCTGTGCTAATTGTGGGATTGGGAATAACGATTATTACTGAGTTGTTTGCTCATACCTCACAATATGGATTAGCCCTAAGTCTTGCTGCGGTGACGCTTTCTATCGGTTCTGTGTTAGGCTCGGCAATTGGTGGTTTACTGGTTATGCTTGGTGATTGGCGGGCGATCTTCCTAATTAATCTTCCCATAGGAATGATTGCGATTTTGTTATTTGCTTGGTGTGTTCCACCTTCCCAAAATCGCCGTCATCAACAAGAACACTTTGATGGACTGGGAGTAATTCTGCTGGTGCTAGTGATGGTTAACTTAGCGTTGGCGATCAGCGAAGCACAAAAACAAGGCTTTCACAGTGTGATCGCTCTGATCTTACTAATTATTGCCATCATCGGTTTAATTGTTTTGGTTTTGGTTGAGTCTCGAAGCAGACAACCGATCATTGATTTGTCTTTGTTTGACAACCGCATCCTCAGTATCAATCTGTTGACTATGGTAGTAGTTTACATAGTCATGGCATCTCGGTTATTAATCTACCCTTTTTTCTTAGAATTAGTTTTGCAGTATCCAACTGAGCAAGTGGGAATGTTAATGATCACTTTACCAATCAGTAACGCCATCATTGCACCTATATCAAGACGTTTTGCTGATCGGTTTGGTAGTCATCGCTTGATTCCCATTGGTTTGATGTTGTTAGCATCTGGATGTATGCTGGCTAGTACCTTTAGTACCCAGTTAACACCCTTGGGTTACGTACTTAGAGATATGGTGATGGGTACAGGTTTAGCGATATGGCGATCGCCCAATAATGTCGCAACCATGAGTATTGCTCCTCAAGACAAAATCGGTGTTGTTTCAGGGTTACTAAATGAATCATCTTTGGTTGGTCAAACTCTGGGAACTCCGTTAGCATCAGCTTTGTTTGTCACATTTATCTTCAGTGTTGTCAATCTACCCAATACAACACCGCTTGTATCTATGCCACTTCCAGCATTGGTTTTTGCCATGCACAGGACATTTTTGATTTTGGCAATCTTCCTGGGAATTATGCTTGTCATCAATATATTGTTTCAAATTAAACAAAATATTCTCAGCAATAATTCGTAAATTATGAGGAGCATCTCAAATGTTCAAAACCCGCCTGCGATTTCAATCCCAGTCTTGTAGTCTTGTAGGGTGTGTTGTACTGCACAACGCACCATCGACTTACATTGTGAATGCATCGACTTACATCAGGTTTGCTTGATTACTTAATAATTCCCTTTGAACCCCACCCCGGTTTTGTCTAACGCCAAAACCGCCCCTCCCCGCTTGCGCTTAGGGGATTAAGGGGTGGGGTGCAATGACTGTGGAAAGTATAACTAAATAAAAATAGATTGACAATTAACCAATCTTTCTATAAAACATTACCGTCGGTTAACACTCGGAACGTAGCTTTAATTTATAGTTAATCCCCAATCCCCAATCCCCGATCTCCGTACTCTATGAGAAGTCGCTTACGCGTCTACGCGTAGCGTCTCCTCTGGAGAATCCCCAATCCCCAATCCCCGTACTCTGTGAGAAGTCGCTTGCGCGTCTACGCGTAGCGTCTCCTCTGGAGAATCCCCAATCCCCGATCCCCTATATTTTTATGACTGCAATCGATCCCAACAAAATGGCGACTTTACAGATAGAAGACGATCGCACAGGTTTAAATATTGAAACCTTGCGGCGAGCGATGGCAGATAATCTGTTCTATATTCAGGGTAAATATCCTGAGATTGCTACAGAAAATGATTTTTACATGGCGCTGGCTTATACAGTGCGCGATCGCTTACTCAAACGTTGGATCAGCACAACCAGATCATATATTAAAAATCATGTCAAGGTTGTTTGCTATCTCTCAGCCGAATTTCTTATGGGGCCACACTTAGCAAATAACTTGATTAATTTGGATATTTATGAGCAAATACACAAAGCAGTTGTAGAATCAGGATTAAATCTGGAAGAATTAATTGAGCAAGAAGAAGAGCCTGGTTTAGGTAATGGTGGTTTAGGTCGGCTTGCTGCTTGCTACATGGATTCTCTGGCTTCATTGGAAATCCCAGCAATTGGCTACGGTATTCGTTACGAATTTGGTATTTTTGACCAAGAAATTCGTGATGGTTGGCAAGTCGAAATCACTGACAAATGGTTACAGTGGGGTAATCCTTGGGAAATTCCGCGTCCAGAGGTAGCATATGAAGTTAAATTGGGTGGGCATACGGAACCTTACACTGATCAACATGGTAATTATCGAGTACGCTGGATTCCTGACCAGATAATCAAAGGTATTGCTTACGACACACCCATACTAGGCTATAAAGTCAATACTACTAATATCCTCCGCCTGTGGAAAGCTGAAGCCCCTGAATCATTTGATTTTCACTCATTCAATATCGGTGACTACTATGGCGCAGTTAATAAAAAGGTTGTTTCAGAAAACATTTCCAAAGTTCTCTATCCCAACGATGAACAAGTTCAAGGTAAACAACTGCGTTTAGAACAGCAATATTTCTTTGTTTCCTGTTCTCTCCAGAATATGATTCGCATTCATTTAGATCGTGCTGGTAAGAGTATGGAAAGTTTTCACGAATATTTTGCTGTTCAACTAAATGATACTCACCCTGCGATTGGTGTAGCAGAACTAATGCGGTTATTGTTGGACGAACATCAATTTGGTTGGGAACAAGCTTGGGATATTACCCAAAAGACTTTTGGTTATACGAATCACACTCTACTACCAGAAGCTTTAGAAAAGTGGTCTATTAGCTTGTTCGGTAAATTGCTACCTCGTCATTTGGAAATCATCTACGAAATCAATCGTCGCTTCCTTGATCAAGTGCGGTTACAAGATCCTTACGATCAGGGTAAAATTGCCAGACTATCGCTGATTGATGAAACAGGTGATAGATATGTTCGTATGGCTAACTTAGCATGTATTGGTAGTCATGCTATTAATGGTGTAGCAGCGTTACACACACAATTGTTGAAACAAACAATTCTGCGAGATTTTTATCAATTGTGGCCACAGAAATTCAGCAATAAAACGAACGGAGTTACACCACGACGTTGGATCGTTTTAAGCAATCCCGGCTTGACTAGTTTAATTTCTAGTAAAATCGGTGATAACTGGATTAAGCATCTTGAAGACCTCAAACAGTTAGAAAGCTTTGTTGAAGATAGTAATTTCCGTCAACAATGGCAAGAAATTAAGTTAGAAACTAAGCGCAATTTAGCAAATTACATTCAAAAGAAAACTGGTATTGTTGTTAATCCAGAATCTCTGTTTGATATTCAAGTCAAGCGCATTCACGAGTATAAGCGTCAACATCTGAATGTACTACACATCATTAGTTTGTATAACCGCATTAAGCATAATCGGGATCTTGAGATTATCCCGCGTACATTCATTTTTGGTGGTAAAGCTGCACCCGGTTACTATATGGCCAAGCTGATCATTAAATTGATCAACTCCGTAGCAGAGATTGTTAATGCTGATCCTTATGTACGCGATCGCATCAAAGTTGTCTTTTTGCCAGACTATAATGTGACTTTGGGTCAAAAAGTATACCCCGCTGCTGATTTGTCAGAGCAAATTTCCACTGCTGGTTTAGAAGCTTCTGGTACTGGAAATATGAAGTTTTCTATGAATGGAGCGTTAACAATTGGTACTCTTGATGGTGCCAATGTCGAAATTCGTCAAGAAGTAGGAGAAGAAAATTTCTTCTTATTTGGACTGCGAACTCAAGAAGTCCAAGCGCTCAAATCCCAAGGTTACAATCCTTGGAATTACTATAATTCCAACCCCCAACTTAAAGAAGTAATAGACTTAATTGCTTCCGGAATTTTCTCTCATGGTGATCTAAATCTGTTTCGTCCTCTGCTCGATTCTCTACTCCACCACGATCCATTTTTACTACTTGCTGACTACCAATCTTACATTGATTGTCAACAGCAAGTGAGTCAAGCCTATGGCGACAAGGATAATTGGACTCGGATGTCAATTTTGAATGTAGCGCGCATGGGTAAATTTTCCTCGGATCGCTCGATTCAAGAGTATTGCGAGGAAATTTGGCAGGCACAACCACTGACTATAAAATTAGAAGAATATGTTCAGTCGAAAGCTGGTTTAAAAGTTTAACCGAAGAAAGGCAGAAGGTTAAATAAAAATTAATAAAATACGGGAGCATCCCAAATGTTTAAAATCCCCGCTCCGCGAGAAAGGGGAGTGTCAATGCAGTATTTTAAAATGTGGTGTAGTTAAAATGCATTGTCATGCTTGAACCAGCAGAAACCGTCAAAATCTTTCAAAAACAGCCCACAATCAAAACTTTTTCCAGTGGTCAAACCATCTTTACAGATGGTGAAATTGGGGATTGCATGTATGGCATTTTGAATGGAGAGGTAGAGTTATGTATCGATGGTAAAGTGGTCGAAACTATTCATCGAGGAGATGTATTTGGGATGGGAGCATTAGTGGTTCCAGAACAAACCAGAGCATCGACAGCAGTTGCTAAAAGCAATTGTGAATTGGCGATCTTAGACCGAAATGGTTTTCTGTTCGCCGTGCAAGAAACCCCCATGTTTGCACTACTCGTGATGCGAAGTTACTCCGAACGTTTACGCATTCTCAAACGTTCTATTTAATACTTAGTATTGCTGATTTCATGTATGAAAATGATTTTGCATAATGCCAAAATCTTTGTAGAGACACGATATATCGTGTCTCTACATTCGGATTCATACCGCATTCAGCAACGCCTAATACTTTATTTGCAGACCTTCAGTTATCAGCCATCAGCAAACAAACCTGATAACTGTTAACTGATTACTGATAATTGAAACTTATGCAACCACGTACCCGTAATACAAAAGTCGTCGCTACTATTGGTCCAGCCAGCAATTCACGGGAAATGCTGACAAAAATGATTCAAGCTGGGATGAATGTAGCTCGCTTGAATTTTTCTCACGGTAGCTACGACGATCACGCTAAAACAATAACATTGTTGCGATCGCTCGAAAAAGAATTAGACACTGCGGTGAGTCTGCTACAAGACTTGCAAGGGCCAAAAATCAGAGTTGGTCAATTACCTAACGGTGCGATCGCTCTAACAGAAGGAGAATTAATCACTTTAGTACCAGTGTCTAAATTCTCGAATCAACCCGATACAATTGCTATTGATTATCCTCTGCTGGCAGAAGATGCTCAAAGTGGAAATCAAATTCTTTTAGACGATGGTTTATTAGAACTTAAGGTAGAAGAAATACAAGAAGATGCTGTGTTATGCAGGATTATACGGGGGGGTATTCTTAAAAGTCGTAAAGGCGTGAATTTTCCCCATCTCAATTTACAGTTACCTTCTTTAAGCTGTTATGCATTTAAATTGTGATGACAGCGTCGCCTTTATTTTTGAGTT
>NZ_JCACKS010000029.1:0-17645 GCF_059505505.1 Pelatocladus sp.
ACTCAGGAATCACCATGTAATCTCTTGCGCTACATTTTGAAGTGCGGAATGTGGGCAGTAACGTTAGTATTTTGAATTCGGGCAGGTAGAGGAATTACACGTTGGAATTTACCATAGTGAAATTCACTTTTGGTGTAACCTTTTTCTTCTGTTTTAGTTTCAGATTTACGTTCGCCACTTACATAAACAGCTTCTTCTGTGACTTGTACATCTAAATCTTTAGCTTCTATTCCAGGAACTTCTAACTTTAGAAGAATTGCTTTTTCTGTTTCTTGCAACTCAGCAGCAGGAACTTTCATAGTTACGTCTTCCAACAGTCGAGATGGTGCAAAGTTCTCATCAAATAAACGGTTGAGTTGGTGTTGGAGAGAACTAATTTCTTGCCAGGGATTGTAACGAATCAGTGTCATAACTCTTCCTCTTAGTTTACTATATTTATTAGTTGTTGTTGTTTCAGGTTTTTATCCTTTCCTTTGATTCTTATATTAATTAAGAAGACTAAGCCTGTAAATTCGGTTTTTTGTACCTCATACATGATGATTACCGAACCTAAATAATGAGTAAAGCCAAAATATTTGTAGAGACACGATATATCGTGTCTCTACATTCGGAACTAGATAAATAAAATATAGCAATCCTATATGATTTGTGAGAATCGCTTAGATCCTCGACTTCGCAGGAGTTGCCGGGGATCTTGTCGTTCACGAATGATTTAGGAATGCTATATCATAAAAAAATGAGGCATTCTCGCCTCATTTTTTTTCTACCTTCATAGATTCATTAACCAATATTTGGTAGATCTTTCACAATGATATGTTTTTTATGATCAAAACAAATTTTTCCTTCTTTTCTTAGCAAAGATAATAATCGTGTAACGGTGACTCTGGTAGTACAGCAAGCATTAGCTAAATCTTCATGAGTTAGGCGAACTGATAGGCGAGTTCCTTGTGCTACCTTTTCGCCAATCTCACGTTTCAAAAGCTGTAAAAGACCATATAGGCGATCTTGTACTCGTCGCAATCCAGCAGTCACTAAAAACGATTCTGTTTGCCTTAGCCGTTGATTGATCTTGGGCAAAAGAGTATGGCTGAAGATTGGAGAAGCTAGTATTTCTGATAGCTCAATTGCTACTAACTTAACATCCGATATAGCCGTAGCCTGGTAAGTGTTTAGAGAAGTCAGATAAGAGCCGAAAACCATTTCTGGAACAGCCAACCCTACTAGTACTTCTTCACTGGTATCACCAAGAGTAGTTAATTTTACTAAACCATGACGAACATACCAAATTACTTGTGTGTTGAGAGGGATAGTATCTCCTTTGGAATATTTATGTATAGGGCGATCGCCATCTAAGTCTCGGTCTTTTGTAATTTGTACTAATTCTGCTCGTTTGGTTTCATTAATGCTTCGTAGCAGCCAGCGTAAGCTTTGAGCTTTACCCTGATTGTTGTAGGAAATAGCCACTGTTAATGCTGCATTAAACAGCTCATTGCCATGGTGTTGCAACGCTACTACTAACTCTTGACTTCGACCATTTTGAGTTAGTTGGGCAAGGAAATTGCGAAAATCATGTTTCTGTTTTAAGGAAACGAAATTAATTATCGGTTTCCCAACCAAAAATTCTTTTTTCAGATTTAGTAACTTGGTAGCCTTATGGTTAGCTAATTGGATTTTACCTTGGACATCAGTCACTAAATAGCCGTCTGGTGCTTCCTCAAATAATTCCTGATAGTGTTGACATTCTGCTTGTAAAGTTTTTTTTGTTTCTTCTAACTGCTCATGCTGCTGATACAATTCCTCAATTGCAAAATGTACTGATTGCGAAGCCCAACTAAGTTCACTCAAAGCTTCTGGCATTTCATGTGATACTACAGGCATATTGACGACATTTTCGTACAGTCTAGCTATACGTCTATCCATTTCCTGTGTTGATTGTGCAAATTTGTCTATTTTTGTCTTATCCACGTTGTGTTTCTACCACTATGTTTGCAGAAATTGGACAAAAAACTGATTTGAAAAAGGCAAGTGAGCTTAGACAGATAGAACTAGCCACCGTAGTTGTATCTGAATGACAGCTACCACTTTTCAATTGTCTTATTGAATGACACCCATTATTTCAAAATCAACTTGACATAAAATTTTCAGGACGACAATGGTGATTCACTCAATTTTTATACGAAAACATTGCAATATACTTCAAAACATTGCAAAACAAACTGTTGCTGAGGTTAACACCCCTCACCATTAGTTAGGATTCTCAAAAGATTTTCTAAGTCAAGTAAAGTATGAGAGTACTCTCTTTATAAATTGATGTTCTTGTTGCTTAACACAACATTATGCCATATTCATGAATACAAAGTTAACTGTTTTTATTTTAATTTTTGGTAAAGGATTCTCAGATTCAGTAATAAAAAGGATATATCTGTATCAATAATAATTGATGAGAATTAGCACAAGTCATGCAGAGTCAGAGAAATACCAAAAATAAGAAACTGATTACAGTGTATCAATTTCACTATTGACTCTCTATTTCATAGAATAATAATTGTATTACTGAAATCTTATGCATAACCATTTATTTAAGTCATATAAAGTTTATTGGCTCTGAAAATATAGGTAGATCAAGGATTTTATTGACTTGTGATCATATCTATCTCCAAAGCCTTAGATATAAATTGCTGTTGCTCAGTTTATGAGGGGTTAAACCCCTCATAATTTAAATCTTTTTTTTATTTGCCATCCTTTTGGGACACTAAAACAAATTAACTTTTCTGACAAGTATCTATGGGCTAATAGCTAAAGCGTATTAAACACAATCAAAGAAAAAAGATATTACGAATGAAGGGTAGGCTGCTCTCATTGGATTGCGTTATCTCCAAGGGTTTCTCAGAGCAAGGACGGGAACTGCTGACCAAGCCGGGTGTAAGGGTAATATATAGCCCCAAAGTTCACCCGTTCCAAGCCCCTTAATTCATTAATGGAAAATATAAAAAATATAAGCCCTGAACATTTGGGACGTTCCCTTTTGCCTCCAAGCGTGCCGAGCATAATTTCTACGACGGGAGCATCCCAATTTTTGAAAAAACTAAACTTACGCCTGCCTACGCAGGCTACAATTAGTCCGCGCAGGTAGACTTAGTGTGTCTAGCCCCACACTTCCAGTCTGCGGGGATTTTAAACATTTGGGATGCTCCCTCTACGACTAGGTTTGGCTCTCCCGCATTTGCTCACTAACCTATCAATCTTGATTTGTCGATGTGTCAAGCAGTCACTGACGGAGCAACAACACTACGGAACGCGTCGTAAATAAGTTCTTTCAAAGCGGGTAACGCGATTCGAACGCGCGACATTCACCTTGGCAAGGTGACGCTCTACCACTGAGCTATACCCGCAAACTTTGCATAATTACAAATATGCCAGATGAACAAGTGATTGTCAAGAGGTAAAGGAAAATTTTGTAATCCTAGATAGAAATCAATAAAAAATTAAAATATTATGGTATTTTTCACTCATCGTTTCTATTACCAATCTCTGAATTTATTTACTTCTATAGGTATATTTGATGTATTTTGTGTAAATGTAAAGCTAGAACTGATCAGCTTTTATCCATACTTGACATCAAGCAACGTGAGTGCTAAACGTTTACCCCAAACAACAGCCCATGTGAGGATTATCCGTCAATCTTGGCAACAGGGCCTACTGGAAGGAGAAGTAAGAGCAGGAGATTTTGAGTGGCAGTTTCAATGGCACTTTCGCCGAGGAGAATTGTCTGTCAAACCATCACAAGGTCGTGCTTTAATCAAAGAACCTCTTGGTCGTTTTTTAGAGCAAAAAGATTACCAACTTGAACCAGGAGGAGACTATGCTTTTACTATTCGAGCAGAACTTTGACTAATTTTGTTAATACCCCAATTACCAATTACCGACACAGGCGAATAATATAACTATTCCAGCGAACATGATATGATTCATTTTGCCGATTCTGTTAGACGACTTAGATATCTTTCAATCAGGAGAATGGCAACTATGTCATCGATTGGTCTTGGAGGTGTTCGCATTCCTTGTGGTAATAGTTTAGTAATTCCTTTTGGTGGGAACATTTGCCAATAGCGATCGCGTGCTTCTAAACTGGTATAGCGTTCATCGACCAAGATAATATTCAACTGCTCTGACAATTCTTGTTGTAGTTGTTGTTTCCAGCGTTGAGATGTGGTTTGATTACCCATCACCATTAAAGAGATTGGTAATTTCTGGCGCAGAGTTTCAATGCTGGCGATCGCTTCATTAGAAGATACAACCTGATGATAATGTAGCTTTCGATCCAGTCCCATCACTGCTAAACCACATTTATCTTTACCTGGATCGAACCCTAAAATCACTGGTTGAGTTGGTATAAATTCACTTAAATTCATATTTAATGATAATTTGAAATAATGGTTATTAGTTAGTGGTTATTGGTTAATTTATTAGTGATCTATTACTAACCAATAACTCTTAAAAAAATTAAGTACTAAAAATTATTTGTCCATTTTTAATTGCCACCAATTTTACTTTTAACGGCCCGGCGGTATATGTATCTTGTGCGGCAATAGCTTTAATATCTATTGATTGGTCATATTGTCGTAACTCAGCAATAAAACGCAAAAAAGTACCATCGATTTGAATCTCTTCTAAAATACCAGCACTACGAGCGCGAAATTGAGAAGCAGAAATTAGTAGTTCTAAGCGCTGTCGCAGTTGATAGGATGTCATGGTTTTGGGATCAGCCGTAGTTGTAGCTAGTACTTCACCTCCAGAGAACACGATTTGATTTAGTGCTGCATCCGCAAAAAATTCGATTGGTTTTTCTCCTCTAACATAGTTACCTGCACAGAAAATCCGTACCACGTAATCTCGACCATCTTTAATCTGATTACTTAACTGTTCAACCTGTTCTCCGGTGACGCGTAGTACTTGCACACCTGGGAGAGAATTAATTCCAGGTTCACTTAACTGTGTGCTGGCGTTTCTATTTGCTTCTTTTAATAGCTGGATTACTGCTTGACGAGCAGCCGCAGGTTGTTCGACGCGGACTACTCCAGCAGCCAGAACTTGACCCCGGACTAACGCCAGTTTTCCTAAACGTAAGTCACGATAAGACTGGTAGTATTTTTCCAGTCTTGCGACTTCCTGTTCAAGAAAATCCTGTTGTGTTTCCAGTTCTTTGAGACGGGTTTCTCGTTGAGCAATAATTTGCTCCCGCGCTGTAATTTCAAGATTACGCTTTTGAATGATCGCATCTAGCTTGGCAATTGTCTGATCCCGCTTTTGAATCGCTTCTTGGCGCTTGGCTAGTTCGCGATCGCGTTTATCAATGGCTGCTTGGGCTTCAGCAACCGCCTGTTTTGCTTGTTCATAAAGTTTTTGGCGTTCTGCTTTGAGTCGTTTAATTTCCTCTAGCTGTCTGTTTCTTTCTTGATAAACATTTTCCAACTGAGCTATGGCTTTTTGATATTGAGTTGCTACTTGACTCAATTGTTTTTGAGTGCCTTCGAGTTTGTTTTGAGTGCGCGATTGTTGATTAATTGTACGGTTAAGCTGGGCTTGCGTTTGCTGTTGTTTAGCGTTGGCTGCTTGTAAAGATTTGTTAATTTCTTGCAAATCCTGTTGAGCTTTGGTTTGTTCTTTTCTGGCTTGATCTAGCTCGGTCTTGGTTGTATTAAGTTGTTGGGTTGCATTATCGAGTTGTACGCGTTTACGCCTAAGATCTTTTTGAATATCTTGTAACTCAAAAACTCCTTTACGCAAGCCATCATCCGCTAAAAATAAAATGCCCAGGGTTGATGCAGAAATGCCCAACCCTGTCAAAATGGTTACTAATACAGCTGTATTTTTTGGTCTGAGGTTGAAAAGTGAGAGCCGTTTTTTGCCAACCCGCGTCCCAATGCGATCGCCGACGGTGGCAATAACGCCTCCCAAAATTAAGATTGCAATAATGAGGATGTACCCGGTGGCCATCTGTTTGTATTTACCGAAGAGATCCTTCCAGATACAGCCTACTACTTTCAGGCATTTTCTGTAGCGAATTGTAGGTTGATAAATTACTAGGTTAAGGGGAAAGGGTTAAAGGGGAAGGGTTAAACATGAAAAACAAGGGAATTTACCAGTCATTACCCATTACCCATTACCCATTTACCCATTACCTATTTTTACAAGAGTGTCTATAATTTTTTAACTCCACTTTCCAAGTGCAATTAAGTGAATTGCCGACTTAATGTCACAGGTTTGTGGACTGTAATTTTTTTCTTGTGTATGGAAATCATCTTCTTTTCGCGCAAATCGCCTAGTAGCCTAGTGACAGTCACGCGAGTAGAACCAATTGCTTCAGCGATCGCTTGATGAGATAGCTTGAGATCAATTGTGATTCCATCTGCACAAGGAAGACCAAAATCTCGACAGAGAATTAATAAGAAACTTACTAATCTTGAACCCATATCGCGGTGAGCGAGGGTTTCAATCATCATCTCTGTTTGAAGAATGCGCGAAGACAAACCCCGCAGCATCAACATCGATAATTCTGGATTTTCCTTGAGTGCTTGTTCCACCTGTTCAATGGGTGCTGAGAGCAATTCTACAGGCGTAAAAGCAACTGCATGATAAAAACGGTCTGACTTGTTTCCCGTTAGTAGGGACAAAACCCCAAATACGCTGTTTTCCCGCAAAAGTGCTACGGTTATTTCTTCTCCTGCTTCATACACCCTGGAGAGTTTAACTGCACCTTTTAAAAGAAAATAAACTCTTTCAGCAGGATCGCCGGGGAAAAAGATCGTCTTATTGCGCTCAAACGATTCCACCACTGGCGGAAACGCTCCAGTCGCCATTTGACGAAAAACATTTGCTAGGGCTTTATCTTGTGTCACGATCATCTCCCTTCCCCTATCCAACGCCGGAAAAACGAATATGGATTTCCTAAGAATACACTCGACAAATCAATAAAACATTGTCAACCTTTGTGTACAGTCCTATACTTAACCTTTTTGTTCAATTGATGTTTGTTCAACATGATACAAAATTTCTAGTGCAGGGATCTAGTACTTTTTGTTAGGTACTTCCAAAATTGTAGACAATAAGTTTTTTAAGAAAAAGAAAGTTTCATAGAGACTTTATTAAAACATTAAATGGTACATTGATGGTAAAAAGTAATTTTGGCACTTTAGCTCTAAAAAATACGGATGTGAAAATATAGGATGGTGTGGGTGCAAAAGAAACCACTAATAAATTTAGTTACTCTCAAGATAAAAATACCTTTCTCTAAAACCTTTACTCTGCTTAAAAATCATTTTAACCATCTATCTTTTCAATCAGATGTTTGTATCTAATTTTAGTTAGAGCTAGATGAAGTCTCTTCTCTTACATCCATCTTAACTAGTCGCTCAAAAATCAAATTTATAAAACGAAGACAAACCAAGCTCAGATTCATGTATGCTCCTAGTGAAACATCACATCAATGATTTCTATGCTGGATCTGACTGGAAAAAATGCCCTTGTTACAGGCATTGCTAATAACCGTTCTATTGCTTGGGGAATTGCTCAACAATTGCACAAAGCCGGAGCTAACCTTGGCATTACCTATTTAAGCGACGAAAAAGGCAAAATGGAAAAGAAAGTCGCAGAATTGGTCGAACCACTCAATCCTACCTTGTTTTTGCCCTGTAATGTTCAAAATGACGAGGAAATTAAGACTGCATTTGAAACAATCCAAGATAAGTGGGGTAGCTTAGATATTCTGATTCATTGTCTAGCTTTTGCCAAAAAAGATGATTTGAGTGGAGACTTTAGCCAAACCTCGCGTGAAGGGTTTCGTACAGCTTTAGAAGTCAGCACCTATTCTTTGGTGCAACTCGCTGGTGCAGCTAAACCTTTAATGACCGCAGGAGGAAGCATAGTTACTCTCACTTATTTAGGTTCTATCAGAGCAATACCCAACTATAATGTCATGGGAGTTGCCAAAGCAGGATTAGAAGCAAGCGTACGTTATTTAGCATCAGAACTAGGCTCTGCTAATATCCGCGTCAATGCAATTTCCGCCGGGCCAATTCGTACTTTGGCTTCTAGTGCCGTTGGCGGTATTTTGGATATGATTCACCATGTCGAAGAAGTAGCTCCCTTGCGGCGCACCGTTACACAGACTGAGGTAGGTAATGCAGCAGCCTTCTTGTGTAGCGACTTGGCAAGTGGAATTACAGGACAAGTCCTGTATGTTGATGCAGGATATGAAATTATGGGAATGTAGTAGGAGGATAAGGGAAGAGGGACAAGGAGGACAAGGAAGAATTTCTCTTTCCCCAATCCCCAATCCCTGATCCCTGATCCCTGACCCCTGATCCCCAATCCCCGTTCCCCAATCCCTATGCAAACAAGCGATCGCCAAACTCTATCTTCACCCAACAACCTGATACAAACTCCTCGTATTGCTTCTGTAGGTCGTAGCACGGGGGAAACTGATGTCCATGTTACGATTAATTTAGATGGTACAGGAGTTTGCAATGCAGCTACTGGTATTCCTTTTTTAGATCACATGCTGCATCAAATCGCCTCCCACGGATTGATTGACTTGGATATCCAAGCTACGGGAGACTTGCATATTGATGACCATCACACTAACGAAGATGTAGCTATAACGTTGGGACAAGCTATCAGCAAAGCACTAGGAAACAAGAAAGGTATTGTCCGTTTTGGTAATTTTCTTGCACCTCTAGATGAAGCGTTAATTCAGGTAGCACTGGATTTTTCTGGTCGTCCTCATCTGGGCTACGGTTTGCAAATTCCCACTCAGCGAGTCGGAACTTATGATACGCAGCTAGTACGAGAGTTTTTTGTGGCGTTAGCAGGTAATAGTCAAATGACGCTGCATATTCGCCAGCTGGACGGGATCAATTCTCATCATATTATAGAAGCGACATTTAAGGCTTTTGCTAGAGCAATGCGGATGGCGTTAGAGATTGATCCCCGTCGTGCAGGAACGATCCCCAGTTCTAAGGGAGTGTTATAAGTAAATCAAGTTTTGGATTCGTAAATCAAGTTTTTGAGTTTTAAATTAACGTGAGTTCGATGGATTTCATTAGCCCAATATCCCGCACCCAAATAAATTTGGGAGCTAATAGCTAAAACCCACTTCAAGTGGGTTAAAAGGCTTATTGATTCAGTCTACTTTAAGTAGAGTTTGACTATTAGCTCGCAGTTTACTTGCGAGCGAGTTAATTGCTTAGTCTGATAATATTTATCGAACTCACGTTAGCTTAAATCTTGCAAATCTCTTATTTTCATCAAATTTCAATAGAATGTGTTCCAATACTGCTTCGAGAAGATAAATCTATTGACATTTAAAGCCTGTAGAGACGTTGCACTGAAACGTCTCAAATACGCAAAGTTATGACGGAAAATTTGAACCGAACCGTATTGACTCCCGGCGGATTCCTAAGAGGGTTTTGTTTCAATCCCTAATAGAGATTAATGTTAGTTGCAACTTTACCTCAAGAGTCAAAAAGAGGAGGGAATTCTTGGTTTCAATCCCTAATAGGGATTAATGTTAGTTGCAACGCATTCCAACAAATAACAAATAGATGTTAAAATAGTTTCAATCCCTAATAGGGATTAATGTTAGTTGCAACAGTTACGTAATTATTTATGTAGCTCAATCTAAAAGTTTCAATCCCTAATAGGGATTAATGTTAGTTGCAACTCAGAACTGGCATTAAAAAAGATGAGGAATTCATTAGTTTCAATCCCTAATAGGGATTAATGTTAGTTGCAACCAATCTCTTGATCTGGGACAATTTCTTTGAAGCTGTTTCAATCCCTAATAGGGATTAATGTTAGTTGCAACCCGAATCTACGCAAGGACTCGCGTATTTTGAACGTTTCAATCCCTAATAGGGATTAATGTTAGTTGCAACTTCATCACTGGTAGTCTCTGCAAAATGCTGAGTACCCTGTTTCAATCCCTAATAGGGATTAATGTTAGTTGCAACCCTAATGGTGGTGTTAGAATTCCTGGAAGAAAAGTCGTTTCAATCCCTAATAGGGATTAATGTTAGTTGCAACAAAAAAAGCAGCTTTTCCTATACCTTTTATTTTGTTTCAATCCCTAATAGGGATTAATGTTAGTTGCAACTATCTGGATTTTTCATTGCGGTCGCATTTGTAGAGGTTTCAATCCCTAATAGGGATTAATGTTAGTTGCAACCAGGGGCTTATGAAGCTGTGTTTAGCGGAAATTTTGTTTCAATCCCTAATAGGGATTAATGTTAGTTGCAACTCTATTTTTTTGGACTGTCTCTACTAAAATAGACGTTTCAATCCCTAATAGGGATTAATGTTAGTTGCAACAGAGTGTGCAAGAGATTTTGGAAAGATTGCATATGTTTCAATCCCTAATAGGGATTAATGTTAGTTGCAACTTTGATTATACAAATGCTGATATTGTAGCTCATGTTTCAATCCCTAATAGGGATTAATGTTAGTTGCAACGAAATATCAATCAATATTATTAAAGGTGCTGAATCCGTTTCAATCCCTAATAGGGATTAATGTTAGTTGCAACTATGTATCAAGCTTTTAAAGTGATGATCAATGAAGCTAGTTTCAATCCCTAATAGGGATTAATGTTAGTTGCAACCGATCGCACAAAGAGCATCCCAAACGCCACATCAGTTTCAATCCCTAATAGGGATTAATGTTAGTTGCAACCTGGCTCCCGCCCACCTGAAGAAGGTAAAGAATTTGTGTTTCAATCCCTAATAGGGATTAATGTTAGTTGCAACTTGGTGCAAGGTGAATAGTTTTTCTCGTTGCCAGGCAAGGTTTCAATCCCTAATAGGGATTAATGTTAGTTGCAACCGCTCGACTCAGAAGCCTTGCTGTATTTGGTTTTCAAGGTTCAGTGGTGCAGACCTAGAGTAAATATAGCGTTTGAGCGATCGCACTGTCAAGAGCAAATGAGTAGAAAATAGCTCAAACCTAGTCAGGGTAAGATTTACAGAAAAGGTGCAGACCTCATTTACTATCAAATTAGCTTCTAACATAGACAGAATAAGAATTTCAGCCCCAAAAATTGACTGCTTTTTTTCTACACCTACTGGTCTGCACCGTCATCAAGCAAAAAACACTGTAATATTTACTGGCATTTAAATCCTGGAGGTCAATCCAAAATCCTGTTAGGCGATCGCGCACCCTACGAATTGAATGTTTTTTATTTGCAAGTCCCTTAAGGATACACACATGACCAGTCTCAGGTAAAATACTGGTTAAAGAGTAGATACAAACTAGATAAAAATAGTATAAAAATACTATTTATCATAAGACCTCGCGGTAAGTGGGAAACTCAGTGTCTTTAGACCTGAGAGGGAAGCGACACGTAGCTTGCTTCCCGAAGGGTGCGGTTTTAACCGCAGTGAAATATTTGAACCATTACCGCCTTGGAATTGCTTAATTTGGTGTACCTTTGTATTGCACTTTCAAATGGGACAGTTACCATTTCAAATCTCGCAATCCTGTACGCATAACGGTTTTGCTCCAAGGAGCCTTCCCTTACGGGAGTAATGTTAGCCTCGACAATGTTATTGGTCGGTACTATCCGAAAGACACTGACTTAACCCAATAAATCTGTTTAATCCTTCAGTTCTAGAGCAGGGAACTGGCTACGCATTCCCTGGTAGGTCTTTAACTCTTGCCAATAACGTAGTACACAAGGTACTTAGTCTGGTCAACTGTCGTCTTAAGTCTTAGGCTAGAAGCCCAATGTCTTTAGACTTGGGTCGTTGACATATTAAAACACCAAAACTTAATAATAGACTAGTACAATAAGGCAAAAGTAATAAGGCAAAAGTAAAAAGAAAGAATGCTTATTTTATAAGCTTTTCGACTATTTTAAATGGTTGCTTTATTTACGCCGTGCTGTACTAGTCATTTACTACATAAATTCACTCAAAGTCTTGATTTTACCGGGTTCATGCTCATAGTTCAGAAATACGGTGGTACATCTGTCGGTTCCGTTGAGCGCATTGTCTCTGTCGCGCAACGCGTTTCTCAAGCCGCAAAAGCAGGCAATTCCATAGTGGTGGTGGTTTCTGCAATGGGCAAAACAACTGATGGACTTGTGAAATTAGCTGCGGAAATCTCTAAAAATCCTTGTCGTCGAGAAATGGATATGTTGCTTTCTACAGGTGAGCAGGTATCTATTGCGCTGGTGAGTATGGCGTTGCAAGAATTAGGACAACCAGCAATTTCTTTGACTGGCGCTCAGGTAGGAATTGTTACCGAAGCTGAACATACCCGCGCCCGAATTTTACATATTCAAACAGAACGAATTAAAAAGCACCTAGAAGAAGGTAAAGTTGTTGTTGTTGCAGGATTTCAAGGTATTAGCAGTAGCAATGCATTGGAAATCACTACCTTGGGACGAGGTGGTTCGGATACTTCTGCTGTGGCGATCGCTGCTGCTTTACAAGCAGATTATTGTGAAATTTATACCGACGTACCAGGAATTCTGACTACAGATCCCCGTCTAGTTCCAGAAGCGCAGTTAATAAGTGAAATCACCTGCGATGAAATGCTAGAACTCGCCAGTCTAGGGGCAAAAGTCTTGCATCCTCGCGCTGTGGAAATTGCTCGTAACTACGGAATGCCTTTGGTGGTACGCTCTAGCTGGACAGATGATCCTGGTACTTGGGTGACTTCATCCCAAAATAAAGAGCGATCGCTGATCAATTTAGAAATTGCCCGTCCGGTCGATAATGTTCAATATGATACTGACCAAGCCAAAGTCGCTTTGTTACGTGTTCCCGATAAACCAGGTGTAGCAGCCAGCCTATTTGGTGAAATTGCTCGTCAAGATGTAGATGTAGATTTGATTATTCAATCAATTCACGAAGGCAACACAAACGACATCGCCTTTACCGTATTTACACCAGTTTTACCCAAAGCTGAAGCTGTCGCTGCTGCCATTGCTCCTGTTCTGGGCAGTCACAAGAGTAACCAAGCTGAAGAAGCCGAAGTTATGGTGCAGCAAAATATTGCTAAAGTCAGTATCGCCGGTGCCGGGATGATCGGTCGTCCCGGAGTCGCCGCTAAGATGTTCGCCACCCTAGCAGCAGCAAGCGTCAACATTCAAATGATTTCCACCAGTGAAATAAAAGTTAGTTGCGTAATTTCTGCCCAAGAATGCGATCGCGCCGTCGCCGCCCTCAAGGAAGCGTTCGAGTTAGACACTCCCACTCCCCCGACTCCCCCCATTCCCCTCACTCCTCCCATTCCTCCCACTCCCGTACGCGGTGTAGCCCTCGATATTAATCAAGCACGTTTAGCGATTCGCCAAGTCCAAGATCGGCCAGGAACGGCGGGAAAACTGTTTGGACTTTTAGCAGATCACAATATCAGCGTCGATATGATCATTCAGTCCCAACGCTGCCATATAGTTAACGGTGTGCCGATGCGGGATATTGCTTTCACTGTGGCACGGATCGATGCAGAAGCCGCACAGAAAATGTTGCAAGCCAAAGCAGCAGAATATGGTTGGGGTGAAGTAGCCTTAGATCAGGCGATCGCTAAAGTCAGTATCGTTGGTGCTGGCATGGTAGGACAACCAGGCGTTGCAGCGAAAATGTTTGCAGCCCTAGCCCAGCATCATATAAATATTCAAATGATTGCTACCTCAGAAATCAAAATTAGTTGTGTAGTAACTCAAGAGGAAGGTGTCAAAGCACTGCAAGTTATTCATGCAGCATTTGGACTCGCAGGTAGCGAGAAGTTTATCGTTCCTGTGTAGAAGGGGATGGGGCATACAGCATTGAGCATCGCGCTTAACAGCCGTCTTTCTATGAGCAAGTATTTGTATTTCGCCGACGAGTATTTGTATTTCGCTGACGAATCTTTGATACTCGACGACGAGTATTTGTATTTCGCTGACGAATCTTTGATACTCGCTGACGAATCTTTGATACTCGACGACGAATCTTTGATACTCGCTGACGAATCTTTGATACTCGACGACGAATCTTTGATACTCGCTGACGAATCTTTGATACTCAACGACGAGTGTTTGATACTCGACGTTGAGTGTTTGATACTCGACGACGAGTGTTTGATACTCAACGACGAGTGTTTGATACTCCCTGACGAATCTTTGATACTCAACGACGAGTGTTTGATACTCGACGACGAGTGTTTGATACTCCCTGACAAGGAAAAGTCAAAGACAAGGGAGAATCTACCCAAAATATTCTCCCGTGTCCCCCTTATCCCCGATCCCTTATCCCCGATCCCCCATATGCAAATTACCCAGTGTATCCATACAGCTATTCTTGTAACTGACTTACAACGCTCCGAACATTTTTATGGCACTGTGTTGGGATTATCGAAAGTAGAACGCGCGATGAAATTTCCTGGTAGTTGGTATCAAGTCGGCGAGTATCAAATTCACCTGATTGCAGCACCTAGCGTGAAGAGTGAACCCAAAAACGAAAAATGGGGACGCAATCCCCACATTGCTTTTTTAGTTTCCGACTTAGATGCCGCTAAACAGCAGCTATTAAATTATAACTGTCTAATACAACCCAGCGCTTCCGGTCGCCCTGCTGTTTTTACCCAAGATCCGGATGGAAATGTGATTGAGTTGAGCCAGCAGTGAAGAGTGTGAGCGATATGAAAATTCTTGCTTACACCTACAGTGATCCTCTACTAGAAACTGCTCCTAATCCTGATAGTTGGGGATGGAATGTAGATCAAATTTATCAAGATTTGGGACAGCGATCGCAGTTACAAAAATTATTCAATGATTGTCAAATAGATCCTCCCGATTTTCTGATCATTCGTCGTTTAGATGAATTGGGAGATAATGTCGAGGAAGTGAGCGATCGCCTTTCTCACATTGAAGCAATGGGGATAACCCTGGTTGCAGTTGAGCAAGGTTACAATTCTGCGGAGCAATCTCCTCATCTTCATGCTGAATTGTTGCAATTACTACACCAAATGCAACGACAGCAACACAGCCGTCGTATTCGTCAAGCTCATGCGCGCAACCGTTTAGACGCTGCTCCTCCTCCAGGAAAAGCGCCCTATGGTTATCGCAGAGGTAAAGATAAGTACATTGTTGATCGTAGTACTTCTCCTGTAGTTAAAGATTTTTTTGAACACTTTCTACTTTATGGTTCGCTGCGGGGAGCAGTGCGTTACCTGGCGAAAAAATATGGTAAGAAAATTTCTGTCACCACAGGGCGTCGTTGGTTGACGAATCCAGTTTATCGCGGCAATACTGCTTATCAAAATGGAGAAATTCTTGCTAGTACTCACACAGCTATTCTTTCCCAAGAAGAAGCAGCGCAAGTTGACAGGCTTTTACGCCGTAACAGTCGTTTACCATCACGAACTGCAAGTGCGCCCCGTTCTCTGGCGGGGTTGGTTGTCTGTGGCGAATGTCAATCACACATGGGTGTTTCTCGCGTTACTATTCGCAACCAAGATAAAGAGTATCTTTATTTACGTCCAATTAGCTGCATAAAAAAACCTAAATGTCGGGCTATTCCTTACCAAGAAGTATTAGATCATACTATTCAAGCTGTTTGCTGTGACTTACCTGTGGCGGTGGATAAAATGAATTCTCCCCAATTGGATGCAGTTAAGAAAAGCTTAGGGGATGCGATCGCTCGTCAGCAAGAAATACTCGCACAATTACCTGCTTTAGTTGAAACTGGGGTACTAGATCCAGAAACAGCCAAAATCAGAGCATACAAACTCCGCACAGAAATATCTACACTGCAAGCAAAGTTAGCAGCTTTACCACCTGTGAATTTACGCTCTGTTGCTATGGCGGTTTCTATTTCTCAATTTTGGTTAGACTTATCAGAATCAGAACGAAGATTTTATTTTCGCGAATTTATTCGTCAAGTAGAAATTGTTCGTCAAGATCAACACTGGGAATTACGAGTCATTTTTATTTTTTGAGTATTGATTGTTACTAAATTAAATTAACAGAATGTATGCAAATAACATCATATAAACAACTCCGTCAACAGCATAAAACACTTCATCCAAGCAAGTATTTTATTCTTTTTTAACTTTTTTTATATGTAATTAAATATAAATATTTAATCAGAGAATTTATAAAAAAATATACATAATCAAAGCTGATAGTTGTATAATAATTTCCTAAAGGGGCATCAGATGCCCCTTGTTTTTCACCCGCAAGCTAGTTATCAGGGTAGCCAAATATTTACCAGGGTATCTACCTTTTTTACAGGCATCTACCTTTTTTTTGATTTGACTTACTTGTAGCAGTATCTCACTGACTCATTATGTCAGTAGTATCATGCTAACACTTGTCATTTTTTCATGTCAATCATTCATGTCAAAATGACAAAAAATCATGTCAAACAATTTAGATATCATGAGAGAGAATAGAAAACAAACATGATATCAAACAGTCAATAAAATGACCGACAGAAGGCGTTGTGATGATTACAAACAGGTCAGCGGTTATGTCCCGGTAGAGTTGGCGCGGGAATTCAAAAGCATTTGCGCTCGTGAGGGTCTTTCTCAAAGCGACGCTTTGGAAGAGATCATCCGTGAGTGGCTAGGCAAAAAAACGGCTTCCAACTCTTCAAATCCCGAACAAGCAAACCGCCTGATCACAATTGCTGATGTAGTTAGAGCCAATATGGCAAAACTTAAGCGCTGTGGAGTTAAAAACCTACAAGCGCTTGCTAAAGGGGAAGTACTACCTACACCAGGGGACTTCGCCATCATCATGTCTAGTTTGGCTATCCCTGAGGAAGAACAAAAAATGATTTGGCAAAGAACTTTTAGTTCCCTAGATAATGATTTTGGTGGTGTGAATGAGTGCAAGCGTTCTGAAAGTCCTAAACCAACCGGGCTGGAATTATAAACTGTCCTATGAAGGGGTTTCTATTCTTGCCCCAACCAAAAAAGATGCTACCCACCTTGCCCAATGCTACGGCTATGCTTTGAGCGAAACCGCAGCAAAAATCAACGGCAAGGTGCGGATCGGGTGGAGGCACTGCAAGCGACCAATCGAATTTTATGGGTGGATGGCATCCCAGCAACCTCCTACACCCGCCGAAACTGCCGAGCGTATCTTACCTCTGGGAGGTGAAGTTTTTTGCAGTCAGCTGCACTTACCAGTAGAGTTGTTGAAACGCATGGTTACTGCTGCTGAAAGTGAACGTCCAATTAGTATTGTCAGACAAGATAACCAAAAACAAATAATTGTTAATCAGTTAATGTCTGACATGTTACAAACTCCCCCAGATATTGCTACTCAAAGGGTCATAACCGGATTTTGGCTAAGGGAGGATTTGGCAGAACTGGAACGACGACTACATCAGCAGAACAGATTCACTATGACTTACCGTGGTGGATTAAACGACCAAACTTGGGCAATTCTCACAACCCAATTTGAGAGTTTCGAGGTTGATGGCATCTGGTACAGACAGGCAACCACCTTGGCAACTCCTGAACTGATACCGATTCCGTCAGAGGCTTTTGCTCCAATTTAACTATTTCGCCTTATATCCCGGCGCTAAACGGAGTACCGTTATAGCGCCGGGATATAAGGCGGGACGCGACGAAAGTATCTTCGACCAATGCTGCTC
>NZ_JCACKS010000030.1:0-17566 GCF_059505505.1 Pelatocladus sp.
AGATGCACAGCTTTATCTTAATAAATGTACTTCATTAGACCGGTAAACGCTATAAGTTTGTTCAATCAACTTTAAAAAATCGGATAGAAAAGATTTCTAGCCGATATGGTGTTGCGGTAATGGATGCTGTAATTTATGAAAGAGATGATTTGGCAAAATGTGCGGAAAGAATTAAAATCATCGGAGAGATGGAAATTGCTGATCCTCTTTCAATATTAGACTTCAAACCACACTCAACCTCTGCACAAGAATTTGAAGTTTTAGCTATAGAAGTGTTACGAAAAATAGGGATGTCCTAATGAAATTATCTTCATCACTAGTTGCTGTTAAGAAAATTCTCTCCAATAAGCCTCGTTCAATGTTTGCAGATGATGACATCGAACAAGCTGCTCAGTTGATTTTAGATTCTGAAGGAGTTATTAATCCTATAGTAGTTTCCAGAATAAGTTTGCAATCATACGAAGTAGTAGATGGAGACTTTGAGTACTATGCTGCTGCTAGAGCGAGAGAAATAAATCCACGTAAAGGCGAGATGATTGGAGTATTTATTATTGAACCTGAAAACCAAGATAATTTAACAAAGCAAGTTCAAGTATTTAGAAAAGCAAAATCTGATAGTTCAGAAAAGATAAACTTCACATCCAAAGATTTAGATAAATTTTTAAATAATTTAGAATCACGCTTTGAAAAGATCACTAAGCAACTATTAGAAGAGTCAACTGCTAAGGTCAAGTTAGAAACTGAAAACAAAGAGCTTAAAAAACAGCTAGCTGATAAGTTTGAAGCTTTAGAAGTGTTTAAAAACTTGGATGTAGACAAAATTGCTAAGAAATTAATTAATGCTGGCTTTAATCAAAAAAAAGCTAATCAGATAGCATTAGCAGTAGTAGATGAACGCAAAAAAAAGCAGTTTAAATCATTACATGATGTGATAGAGAGAGTTAAAGTTCCACATGGTAAAAATATGCAGAAAGGTATAAGTAGCAAAAAAATGCTTGACTTCATAGAAAGTCTATCCGTAGAAGATTAGTTTCTTGAGTATTGATTGAGATTTACACATCCAGGCGTTAGATGCGTTTCTGCGCTCTGATTACCAGACTGTAAAGCGTTTGGCAGCAACTAATTTATCCTTGTATCTTGTAATTAAGTTTCAATCCCTAATAGGGATTTGTGTAAGTTGCAACTTCTTTAAAGGAATGGGAGGAGTTGAAGCAGACTTTAACTATGAGACTACAATTTCAATCGCAGGCGGATTTTTTGAACATTTGGGATGCTCCCTCTAAATAAGGGCTAAAGCCCCTACTACAAACTCATCAAAATTAGTGTAGAGGAGTAATAGTTAATATATAGCTAAAAAAAGCCTATAATTTCCTTTTCTGCCAAAATGCCAGATGCTAGCGAACTGCTCCTGTTATTATCGCTGCTTTTTGTAGATAGAACTAGATAGATTATTAGGGAGCATCTGATGAAATTTCAAGCATTTGAGCAGCATATTACTGATATTGAGAGTGATGGGCGTGGTAGTGGTAGGTCAACCCCAACTTTTAGTTGGGGGGCTGTGGTTCAATTTTCAACGATAACTAGGCGACTTCCCTGAGTTGTGGCTTTTCGTTCACGTCTGTAACATTCAAAGATAATTGTTCGGCGTAAGATACTGCTGCTTGTTCTAAAATTTTGACTTCGATATTCACACTTACCAAATAGCTACCTGTGTCAGCACCAACAGCCTCAGTCACTAGTTTGGCAAGATCAGGACGTTTGGCTGTTAGTGGATCGCGTAAAATACACCGATCCCAGTCATGTTTAGCAGTTGGATTGAGGCTGAGAATGTAGTGCTTAATCATAATGGCAAACCTTGATCCATCTCCAAAAGGCTGTCTACTCTGAGAAAAGGTGAAAGGGAAAAGGTAAAGGGATGATACAATCCTTTTCCCTTTGTCCTTTCCACATTTCACATCGTGAATCCTCTTTTATTATAGTACAAGTGTACCACCTTAGAAAGAAAAAGACTAATTCTAGCCTGCGTAGGGTGGCTACCCTACCTTGTGGAGGGCTAGATGGCGAACGGGAAGCCGCCCGTAGGGCGTCTATGTCTGTATAGCCTCAGACTTTGAGTCTGCGGGGATTTTAAACATTTGGGATGCTCCCTTCTTCAAAGAGCTACCATTAACCACGAAAAATTAATGACCATTGACTGTTGAGTCTTGATTCTTAACTCTGAACTCTGAACTAACTAGCATTTGAGCATCATTTACCCAGATGGCTTGTTGGGGGACAGGAATAGAAATTCCGGCGTGATCGAGGGCGATTTTGAGACGGCGGCGAAACTCTCGCGCTACATCCCATTGCTTGAGTGGTTGGGTTTTGATCCAGACACGAATTAATAAACCGCGATCGCCAAAGTTATCGATTCCCAGAACTTGGGGAGTTTCGACAATTTTATGCTGCCATTCTGCATCTTCATCCATTTCTATGGCGACTTTCTTAATTAAATTCAAAGCTTCGTCAATATCAGTTTGGTAGTCAACTGGAATAGTTAAATCAGCACGTGACCAACGACTGGAAAGATTGGCGACGATTTTAATTTCACTGTTGGGAATGGTGATTAAGCGTCCTTCTGCATCTCGAACCTGGGTCATCCGCAGATTAAGATTTTCTACCAAACCTCCCACATCGCCCACAGAAATCACATCGCCTAAAGCGTACTGGTCTTCTAGGATGATCAAAAAGCCGTTAATCGCATCTTTGATCAAGTTTTGAGAAGCCAGAGATACAGCCACACCAACTAAACTTGCACCTGCTAGTAAAGGAACAATATCTACACCCAACGACAGCAATGCAAATAGAATACCTACTCCTACCCAAACAATAGTGATAATACTTTTTGTGACACCAGAGATCGTAGAAACTCGTAGTTGGAGACGTTCAGAAGTTTCTGGAGTTAGTAAAGCGCTACTGCTGACAAAAGCAGAGGCGAAACGATCAATGAGCAAATAGGTAAGACGCACCACTACATAAGTTCCAATTGCTACAACTCCTAATTTCGCAGGAATTTGCAAACCCAGAAAAATTCCTAACTGGAGCGATCGCGTGTAGGGAAATAAGCCCAAAATAAACAAACCTCCACCTCCCCAAATCCCTACTTGGCCGATTTGATGCAGTCGTTTTTGGACTTCTTGGATATGGTTTTGTTGCTGTTGATTTAATTGCAGTGTAATCGGTCTAGCTGTTGGTGAAGCGGTAGAAGAAGCTAGCTGTTGTTGGATTGAATTTTTTTGTGAGCGGTTTTTCCACCGAGTCAGCCCCCAACTGATGGCAAGGATAGTAAGTCCACATCCAACAGCAATTGCACCCTGACGGACTAAAAACTCTGGTTCTCGCTCTTGTTTTGCTTGTTTTAATTGTTCTTGTAAGTTTTGGGAGATTTGATTTGCTAAGGTTAAACGATCTACCTGTCGCAGTCTGGCATCTTGATCAGTAATAGTCATTAACTGTTGGTCGTTGACATAAATTACTGGCAATCCATTTTCAGTCTTAACCTGCACATCCAAATTGGTGTCAGGATTTTGAAAGTAAATTTGGCTAATTTGATTGACATTTTGCTGGATATCTTCTAAACGCTCCGTAATGTTCGCCCTTGGTGCGGTGATCTGAAATAAACGCTTACCATCCAAATAAATCCAACCTGTAACTGTTTTGTTGTCGGAGTCACTACTCCGCAGATTCGGGGGTTGCAGGTTGGGTATAAAAGGAATCTGCGCTGTAGCTTGTGGCATTACTCCAACAGTGACGACTATTGAAGAGAAAGCGATCGCTACGAATCGAGAGCGCAATGGATACCTCCTTTTTCAGTGAACAGTTATCAGTAAACAGTTATCAGTAAGTAATTTGGATTGATAACTGATTACTGATTTCATCCATACTGGCACATCACTTTCAGTAATTATACCTGTCTATGGGTTGAGCATTTACCCCTATTTACTTTATGAGGATTTTATTATTTTTTCAAATTTATTTTTGATATATCGGGGATTGGGGACAAAACAATTCAAAATACCCTTCAGGAACGCCAAGGGCGTACAAAATTAAAAATTCAAAATTAAGAATTTCTTCTCCAATCCCCTTTCCCTCTTTTCACAAAAATGCTGGTTGAATTTGCCCGTCTTGGCATACTCTAGTAGAGTGCGTAAGAATTTACGTAACTTTTTACTTTGTATAGAGGAACTATTTGATGACCGCAACATCTCCCCGATTAAAGCACGAGGTTAAGGACCTCGGCCTCGCTCCCTTGGGAAGACAGCGCATTGAATGGGCAGGACGTGAAATGCCAGTTCTACGGCAGATTCGCGATCGCTTTGCTCAAGAAAAACCTTTTGCAGGTATTCGCCTTGTAGCTTGCTGTCATGTCACAACTGAGACAGCAAATCTGGCAATTGCCTTGAAAGCTGGTGGTGCAGATGCTGTACTGATTGCCAGCAATCCCCTTTCCACCCAAGATGATGTAGCTGCTTGTCTCGTCACCGATTACGAAATTCCCGTCTTTGCAATCAAAGGCGAAGACAATGAAACTTACAGCCGCCACGTCCAAATTGCTTTAGACCACCGTCCTAACATTATTATTGATGACGGTTGTGATGTAGTTGCCACCTTGGTACAAGAACGCCAAGAACAACTGGCAGACATTATTGGTACTACTGAAGAAACTACCACAGGGATTGTGCGGTTGCGTGCGATGTTTAGAGATGGCGTTCTCAGTTTCCCTGCTGTGAATGTTAACGACGCCGACACCAAGCACTTCTTTGATAACCGCTACGGTACTGGACAATCAACCCTCGATGGGATCATCCGCGCTACAAACGTCCTGCTAGCTGGTAAAACTATTGTTGTTGTTGGTTACGGCTGGTGTGGTAAAGGTACAGCCCTACGCGCCCGTGGACTTGGTGCGAATGTGGTTGTGACTGAAGTTGATCCGATCAGAGCGATCGAAGCGATCATGGATGGTTTCCGAGTCTTACCAATGGCAGAAGCTGCACCAATAGGCGACTTGTTCATTACCGTGACTGGAAACAAGCACGTGATTCGCGGCGAACATTTCGACGTCATGAAAGATGGTGCGATCGTTTGTAATTCTGGTCACTTTGATATTGAAATTGACCTGAAAACCTTGGGTACAAAAGCCAAAGAAGTCAAGACAGTCCGTCCTTTCACCGAAGAATATCGTTTGCAAAACGGCAAGTCAGTTGTGGTTTTGGGTCAAGGACGCTTGATTAACCTCGCCGCCGCCGAAGGACACCCCAGCGCGGTTATGGATATGAGCTTTGCTAATCAAGCACTCGGTTGCGAATATCTTGTGAAGAATCAAGGCAACCTAGAACCCGGTATCCACTCGATTCCTACCGAAGTAGACCAAGAAATTGCCCGGTTGAAATTACAGGCAATGGGAATTAAAATAGACACCCTCACACCTGAACAACTCGAGTACATCAATTCTTGGACTTCTGGAACCTAATCTTTACTGAGAATTTACCAAAAACCACTAAAGAAAGGCTTAAGCTATAGCTAGGTTTTCTAAGGCTATTGCCTTGGGGTAGGCGCTCCGCCTATCCCTTTTTTTGTTTGTTGGTTGGTTGTTGGTCAATACGATTCGGATAAGACAAATCGATTAACATTTAAACCCTGTAGAGACGTTGCACTGCAACGTCTCTACATACCGCAACTATTTCGCCAGATAACTTTATGAATTTTCGGCAATACTTTGAATAATTAGAACGTACCATTAAATACAACCATAAGTCTTCTAGATTACCAATAATTATTTTATTGAATTTAACCAATCTTAATATTTTTATCAAAAAATTCGATCCGCCTGACGGCGGAAAAGAGAAAAAAAACAAGTGTAAAGGGCAAGAGGAACAAAGTATAAAGGGCTACTAAAGAGACCTCCCAACCGCGCAGACAACACGAAAACCAATAATGAAGGCGATGAGGTCGCGCCTAAAGTAGTTGAGGCGAAACGCAGAACGGCAGTTCTTAGGAATGTCGCTCCAGGAACCGCCCCGCAGTACGGCACATCCTTGTTTTTGAAAAAGATCATCATTATTATCAAACCAAGGAGTACCATCTGTAGGCGCACCTTTATAGTTGTCATGCCAATCATCTAGACACCATTCCCATAGGTTTCCGTGCATATCGTAAAGTCCAAAATAATTGGGCCGAAAGCTTCCTACTGGCGTTGTTTGACTTCTATAATTTCCCTTAGAACCATTACCGTAAATATAGGTAGCATTATAATTTGCTACCTGATCTGTGATTGTACCGCCAAAGTAAAAAGGAGTCGTCGTACCTGCACGACATGCATATTCCCATTCTGCTTCGCTGGGTAGTCGATAATTACGACTTGTTTTTTGGGAAAGCCTTGCACAAAATTCTACCGCATCATACCAAGAAACCTGCTCTACGGGAAGATGGTTATTACCCTTGAAGCGAGACGGTCTTGGTTTTAAATCTCTATTGACTGGAGGACAAGAACTGACAACTCTATCCCATTGTTCTTGAGTGATGGTATATTTCCCCATAAAAAATGTTGGGACTGTTACGTGATGTACAGGGCGTTCAGAATCCCTGCTTTCTTCCTCATGATCATAAGCGCCCATCAAAAATGTACCACCAGGAATCTCAACCATCTCTAGCTTGACACCAAACCCCAAATCTTCTATAGAATAATTGGCTTGATTGTCATAAAAATTACTTTTAATTATAGATTTTCCAGAAGAATCCCTTTCTACAGATAATTTCACTGTTTGGAAATCAAATGTTGGCAATTTTAAGGAAGGATTTTCTTTTGGTTGATTTATAAAATTACTGTTTACGCCTGCTTTTCTAAGTGCTGCAATAATCTCCTCAACAACTTTATCAAGTCCTTTGGAAGTATTGGATGCAAGTTTGCCAGCAATAATAGGAGAAAATTCAAAAACTTTCTGATATGAAACATTATGCCAAATTGGCAGTATTACTTTTCCAAACTTTATTTCCTTTTGTGTAAGTCCTTCTAACTCATACTTTGGCCATGGCTTGCTAATGAAATTAGGGCTGATGACAATTATTCCAAACCTGGATTCTGAGAGTCCTTTATTAATTGACTCACTTAAGTTGTCTCCTACGGTCAAAGAAAATTCATCATACCAAACACGATATCTTTCGTTTTGCAATTTTTCAGCTAGTGGTCTGACAAAATCTTTATCTTCACTGGCGTGACTGATGAATATGTCATGTTCATAATTCATAATTACGACTCTTCAGTACGTATTATGATAAAAAGTCTAACCCGGATTTATCGCAAACCCTGAGACGTAGGGAGCAAAAACTGGCAAAAGTAGATCCTCGACAACTGATGGGGATGCAGCTGGCGAATCAAAGGTGACATTTTTCATCAACGATAAATCAATTATTTTAAGGTGATTCTAGGACGCGATTGATCGCGTCTTTAACCTTATATATGGATACACAAACAAGCGATCGCGCGATAAATTTTGTCTCGAAAAACCTATAATATCAAGTTCGGATAATTAGTTATACTTCCCACAGTCATTGCACCCCACCCCTTAATCCCCTCCCCGCAAGCGGGGAGGGGATTAAGGGGTGGGGTTCTTCGGGAATCATTAAGTAATCAAACGAACCTGATATAAAATCGTTGTGAGCAGGGATAATACTCATCATTCGCCAGCTGTGTATCCTTTCAGAAGTCGGAAATCTAAGCCGCAGATAAAGAAAGAGGGGTAGGTGCTAAACCTACCCCCAATTCTTCTGATATTTTTCTGCCAACTGCTGCTGCTACTGGTTTTAAACTTTCAACTAAATCCACCATATCTTCTAAAGACAAAGCTTGACGAGCGTCAGAAACAGATTTTTCTGGTTCTGGGTGACATTCAATAATTAAACCATCTGCACCACAAGCAACAGCAGCTCTCGCGACGGGTGCGACTAATTCCCGCTTACCGACTGCATGGGAAGGATCTACAATCACAGGTAAATGGGTAATTTGCTTGAGTGCTGCGACTGCTGCTAAATCTAAGACATTGCGAGTATAGTTATCGAAACTGCGGATACCCCGTTCACACAGCACAACATCTGGGTTGCCGTGGCTTAAAATATATTCGGCTGCCATGACAAATTCTTCAATAGTTGCAGCTAAACCACGTTTGAGGAGAATGGGTTTACCTGCTTTTCCCAAGGCTTTAAGTAAATCGAAGTTTTGCATATTGCGGCTACCTACTTGTAGCATATCAGCGTGGGTGGCGATCGCTTCGATTTGAGAAATTGACATGACTTCAGTGACAACTGGGAGATTGTAACGCGATCGCATTGCTGCTAAAATCTTTAATCCTTCCTCTCCCATTCCCTGAAAAGCATAGGGAGAAGTGCGGGGTTTGTAGACACCACCACGCAATGCTTGAACAGACGTAGTAGATAGCTTGTGGGCGACAGTCTCCATTTGTTCGGTACTTTCAACCGTGCAAGGCCCCCCAATAACTACTACTTCTTGGCCACCAAAAGCCACTGTTTCAGAAATTTTCACAATTGTTTGATCGTGTGGATGAGGTTTAGCTGCTAATTTGGCATTGATCATCTTCATTGTTCTCCTTAAAAATAGAATAGTGATCGTGGTGAATAGTTGCTGGTTGTTTTAAACAACAGAAAACAAAAAACCCGGAACCTTGATAAGTTCCGGGTGCTGGCGTTTCATCGACATGACACTTTACCCGGAACTTATTCTGGGCCAAAAATAAAAGTAAAACCAGCTACCGAAGTAAGTCATGACGATGGAATTCTCCTTAAAAAACAAAAACCGCAGAGTTCGCTCTGCGGTTCACCGGGCGGTTTCCATTAGGAAACTTAATTCACTCCCGGTGAACCACCCTAAACCAATAGTAAAAGTAGAAGTTATTGCTAAACATAACGCGAGGTACTTTCTTGAAAAAATTAATTTAGACCTATATCCAAAAACAATAACAGACGATTTGAGTATAGTCAATAGCTTTGCGGAGAAAGTAAAAAGGATAAGAAAATGCAAATATTGAAAGTGAGAGTGAGAATAGAATATCTAATGTAGAGAATAAAGTAGAAGACTCCACAACTCTCAAAAAAACGATAGACTCATTACAAAGCTGGGGTTTAAGACTACACCTTTATGTACATGTTAAGCAAATTGTTGTTAGATATATCCCTCAGATAAATTAAGATGCGTGTGTTAGTGTGCCAACATAATTTAACAGTAAGTAGCTATATTAAATGGTTAATAGTTAGTGATTAGTAGATAATAATGGGTAGGCTTGCAAAGCTTTTCGTTTATCAAGTAACTAGTAGAGCCAAAGAATTAATACCCAAGAAACAACCAATAATTAACTATTTTGATTGATTTTCGACTGAATTCTAGTGATTGTATTATGCCTAGCTCCAAAACCAACATTTTAGCCACATCATTTGACTATAAAGGAGTTTATTCATGTCCAGTTTGTCATGTTGGCAAAATTAGTAATATGCCATTGATGGAAGCAATGTCTTGTGATTTTTGCCATCAGATTTTCACTGTGAATTTAGAACAACAGCAATTAGTTTTACCTTCTAGACAACCTCCTTTAATTTGGCGTTGGAATGGCTTTAACTGGACAGAAGCTCATTTAGAAGGGGTAGAATTTGGTTGGAGTTATGTGGTGGCAGCGATCGCTTTTATACTGCTGCCTACTGCTTTAATTGGAACAGTTGCTTACATTTTTCCGCCACATCCATATGCACCTTTATCTTGGGTTCCATACATCTGGACAGTATTAACTTTTATCTCACATTTCACAATTATTGTTTGGCTTTTAATTGAAATTTATCAGATTCCAGTCAGGGCATATTTACGAGCTATGCGACAACGTTTAATTGGTCGCTAAATTATAGATTTGTCATTTTCCATAAGTTGCAGGTGTTCAGATCCTCGACTTGGCAAAAGTTGTCGGGGATCTATAATCAACCACTAGTACAAGTTATCAATTAACAAAAAAGTGACAATCTAATCAATTGTATCGAAAATTACTGTGTTCTGATTTTAAACAGTTGACATCCTCCCACGGCTAAAAGCCTGTGGAATTGTCCTCGAATCACTTCTTGGGCTTCCTCTTTCGGTAAAAATCCAACTATTGAGCATGTGATGCAGGTAAATCAGGCGTTACAAAAAATTTATTATCAAGTTGAGCAGCTAAAACAATTGTTACAATTTTTAGACAATCCTATCAGAGCAGAGCAATAACGGATTGCTCTAACCGTCGCAAAAGCAACGGAAAAACTACGAAGTTTAGCTGAAATATTCCCAATAGCAGAAACAATAGATAAATAATTTAGCTGATAGTTGGTTGCATCACTCATAATTAAGTTGATTATCACTAAAACGTCTTATGAGAGAGCTGGAGCGGTATTATCGGGTATTAGAGTTGGAGCCTGGAGCAACCTTAGAGGAAGTGAACCAGGCTTACAAAGATTTGGCTTTTATTTGGCACCCCGATCGCATCCCCTTAGATAACCAGCGTCTCAGAGAAAAGGCGCTAAAAAAGTTACAAGAAATTAACGAAGCTAGAGAACAATTACGCTCTCTCAAAACTAAGCATCAAATTCCCCGTCATTCTCATCAATCCCGTCAACCTCATCAACCTCACCAATCCCACCAATCTCACCAATCCCATCAATCCCACCAATCCCATCAACCCCACCAATCCCACCAACCCCATCAATCCCACCAACCCCATCAATCCCACCAACCCCATCAACCCCATCAACCCCATCAATCGGATCAATCACCATCACCGAAAAAGCCACAAACAAGAACTACCTATACTTCAACAAATCCTCAATCACCAAACTACGAACCACCCAAGCAAAACTCAGACTTGAGTGGTCAAGATTTCAGTAACGCCAATTTAAGTAATAAAGACTTATCTAGCAGAAACATGAGTTACGCCAACTTGAGTGGTGCTAATCTTAGTGATACTTTTATGCATAAAGTCATCCTCAGAGGTGCGGATTTATCTGAAGCCAACTTGTTCAGAGCCAACTTACTTTTGGCAGATTTGCGAGAAGCCAATCTCCGGAATGCTAACTTGATTGGTGCTGACTTGAGTGGTGCTGATTTGCGCGGTGCTGACTTGACAGGGGCGCGTGTTCGTTCTGGCGATCGCTTACTTGTAAAACTGATTGGTGCTAACCTCAGTGGTGCGATCATGCCCGATGGCAATGTTCACGACTGATAATATTTAGTTGTTGCTTGTAAAGGCTAATGGGTAAACAAGCCTAAAATCCCTAGCAATGACCAATGACAATTGACAAATGACGACCCCAACGAGTTAGCTTTATTTGTGCCGACTTACTCTAACAAAAATATGAATATAACAATCATTGGTTGTGGTTATGTAGGTTCTAAAGTTGCTAAATTTTGGCAGCAAGAACGGGATTTTATTGTCACCGCAACCACAACTACTCCTGAACGAGTTGCAGAACTAGAAACTATGGCTCAAAGAGTTGTAGTAGTAAACGGTAACGATCCTGAGAAGCTGAAATCAGTTTTAAAAAATCAAGATGTTGTCCTTTTGAGTGTTGGTGCAAAAGACCTTAATACCTATGAAGAAAGTTATTTAGAAACAGCTCGAAATTTAATTTCAGTTCTCAAGCAAATTCCTAGTATTCAACAACTAATATATACCAGTAGTTGTTCTGTATACGGTGAACAAAATGGTGCATTAGTAGATGAAGAAACACAGGTTGCACCCACAACTCCTAATGGAGAAATTCTCTATAAAACTGAGCAAGAATTACTTTCTGGATCTAGTGAGCATCTGCGCGTGTGTATCTTACGTTTAGGGGGAATTTATGGTCCTGGTCGAGAACTAGTCAAAATATATAGCCGAATTGCTGGTACAACTCGTCCTGGAAATGGTGAAGAACCAGCAAATTGGATTCATCTTGATGATATTGCTCCTGCTATAGAATTTGCCCGTCGTCATCGTTTACAAGGGATTTACAATCTTGTTGATAATGACGATCTCACAACTAGAGAAATATCTGACCGTGTGTGTGAAATACATAATCTACCCAAAGTTACATGGGATTCTTCCTTAAATAGTAAGCGTCCATATAATGCCAAAATATCAAATAAAAAAATTAAAGAAGCAGGATACGAATTTATTAATCCACAGATGATTTTTAGCTGATTATTAAAGCAATAAAATCTCATGATTACTCAACAGCAAACAGAATTTCCTACACAGTTTTACACTTGGCAAAATTACCGTTGTGCTTACACAATTAATCAACAAACTAATTCCGCGCCGAGTGGTATACCCTTGTTATTAATTCATCCTATCGGTGTAGGTTTATCGCGGCAATTTTGGCAAAGATTTTGTCATGAATGGGGACATCAACAACAGCATAATTTAATTTATAATCCTGATTTACTTGGTTGTGGTGAAAGTGATCAGCCTCATATTGCTTATAATCCTAGTGATTGGGCAGAACAATTACAACACTTTTTGCAAACAGTTGTACAAAAACCTGTAATTGTTGTAGTTCAAGGAGCTTTATTTGCAGTTGCAATTGAACTAGTTAACAAAGAACCAAATTTAGTAGCAGGATTAGTATTAGCATCTCCTCCAGCTTGGCCATTGATTACAAAAGAATTACCAAAATGGCAAGCAAAATTGATTTGGAATCTATTAGACTCGCCTTTAGGTAATGTTTTTTATCGCTACGCTCGCAGAGAAAAATTTTTGCGGGATTTCTCAACAAAACAGCTTTTTGATTCCAAAGAAGATGTGGATTCAGAATGGTTAAATACTTTGCAAATCGGTGCAGAAAATACTACTAGTCGCTATGCTGTGTTTTCATTTTTAGCGGGATTTTGGTTACAGAACTACAGTAGTGCGATCGCAGCGATCAATCAACCCACATTAGTAGTTTTGGGCGAAAATATATCGAGTATTGCCAAAGAAGGTAAAAAACTTGAACCAGAAGCATGGTTATCAGATTATCTTGCAGCTTTACCTCAAGGTCGTGGAATAAAAATTCCTGGTCGCAATGTTTTACCATACGAATCTACGGCTGAATTTGTTAAGGCAATTTCACCGTTTATAAATGAATTTTCTTGAGGTTATAACTCTATCAAAACACAGAAACGCAAATAATGACGGTGCAGAGATATATAGCAATAGCATTCCTAGATTATTCGCAAAGCTCAGATCCCCGACTTCGCAAAAGTTGTCGGGGATTTTTATTAGTAGATGAACTACCAAATGATTAAATAAAATAAAGCAAAATTTATTTTAAAAAGTAAAATTATGTAAATATTTGCTTGTAATTGCTGTTTTTTGCTGAAAAATTCAAAAAAACAGCATTTTATTTCATCGCAAAAATTCGTTTGATTGCTTTTTTGGTGTTCCCTTAGTATTCTTTAAGTTAGGTGTGAGCCTGTGTCATTTAACACTTCTTTTCTTCTCAGTCCGTTAGTTCTGCTATCAACCTTTGTTGTGCCATCTGTAACGCTGGCTGAACAAGTGCAAGTAGAATATCAAATTCAGCCTGAATCAATTGCGGAGATTGAATTTTCCTCAAACCAATTAGCACAGGTGAACTCGGTTTCCCAACTTTCAGATGTCCAACCGAATGATTGGGCATTCCAAGCATTACAATCTTTGGTTGAGCGCTACGGTTGTATAGTTGGTTATCCAAATGGCACGTATCGAGGCGATCGCCCCATAACACGATACGAATTTGCTGCTGGTTTGAATGCTTGTCTGGATCGGGTGAACGAATTAATTGCTACTTCTACAGCTTCTTTGGTGACAAAAGAAGATTTAGCCACACTACAAAAATTGCAACAAGAGTTTTCAGCAGAACTTGCAACACTGCGCGATCGCGTGGATACTTTAGAAGCTAGCACCGCCCAATTAGAAGCAAATCAATTCTCTACCACCACAAAACTCACTGGAGAAGCGATTTTTGCTGTTGCTGGCGTCTTTGGCGATCAAGCAGCCGATAATAACAATAATTCTGATGACAACCCAGACTTAGAAGATAACATCATCCTTGCAGACCGTGTGCGTCTGACTCTTGACACTAGCTTTAGTGGTAGAGATCGTTTGAGAACCCGCTTGCAAGCTAGAAACGTGACTGAGTTTCAGAATGATGTCACAGGTACGAGGATGACTCGTTTAGGTTTTGATGGAGATGAAGATAATGATGTCGGGATCACTGAACTTTACTATAAATTCCCAGTAGGAGATCAATTAAAAGTTATAGTTGCCCCTGTTAAAGGTAATTTGGATGATATTGTCCAAACCCTGAGTCCCTTTCAAAGCAGTGGTAGCGGTAGTATTTCTCGCTTTGGTCGATATAACCCGATCTATCGATCCATTGTTAGTGGAGCAGCCTTGGGGTTAACCTATGGTGTCAGTAAAAACACAAGTCTCACTTTAGCTTATAAAGCTAGTGATGGCTCAGATCCTACTAATAGCAATGGGCTTTTTGATGGTAACTACAGTGCTTTAGCACAACTAATCTTTCAGCCAATTAAAAGTTTTGATCTCAGCCTGACTTATATTCGCTCCTACTACACTGAGAATGGAAATACTGGTGTAAACGTTACAAGTAGTACAGGTAGTGAGAATGCTCGTAGACCATTTGGTAATGTGGCGACTTCCGCAGATACTTTAGGCTTGGAAACCAACTGGCGAATTAGCCCAAAATTTATCATTGGTGGTTGGGCTGGTTACTCGTTAGCACACTCAGAAGTCAGTGATGATGACGCAGATATCTTAAACTATGCTGTGACTTTAGCTTTTCCTGATTTAGGCGGGGAAGGTAATTTAGGTGGTATTGTCTTCGGTATGCCGCCAAAAGTCATATCAAGCAGCCAAACAGAGGATCGGGACACCTCTTTACACATAGAAGGTTTTTATCGGCTCCAAATCACAGATAATATTTCTATTACCCCTGGTGTGTTTGTGATTACCAATCCAGAACATAATGACAACAACGACAGTATTTTTGTAGGCACTATTCGGACAACCTTTAAGTTCTAATGTTGGTTCTCATTTAAAAAGTAAAAAGATAAAAGTAAAAAGTAAAAAGAAAATCCCCATAAATAAATTGAGGGGAAATAATCACGGACATAGCAACTTCGGCGCTCCGCGTCTGGTAGACGCGTAGCGGCTTCTCGGAGAGTAATAAATGTTTTCTCAATCATTCCATAAATAAATTTAGGGGCTTAGTACCAGCACTTTTTCTTTCTTTTTCCTTTTAACTTTTTAATGAGTGCCTTGTTTGGTCAAATTATTTGTGAGGTCAGACTTGTGGAGGTAACGCCGCTACATACGATGAATCCTCTGACTCGATTTTCTGATAGAGCAGAGGATTATGTAAAGTATCGAGGAACTTATGCTCCCTCAGCCATAGATACTATCTTGGCAGGATTAGCACCACCACAGCAACTGATTTTAGCCGATATTGGTGCTGGTCCAGGGATAGCCTCTCAATTGTTTGCTCAAAGGGGAGTGCGTGTCTTGGCGATCGAACCGAACGCAGCGATGAGAAAAGCAGCTATACCTCATCCTTTGATAGAATTCCGTGATGCGACAGCAGAGTCTACTAATTTACCAGATGCATCTGTTGACGTAGTTACTTGTTGTTCAGCTTTCCAATGGTTTAATCACGAGGTTAGTTTATGGGAGTTTCGGCGGATTTTGAAAGCATCAGGAAGGTTAGCAGTGTTAGCTAACGATCGCTTAAAAAATGATGAGTTTACTGGAGAATATGTCCGACTGTTGCGCGCATCTTCGGAAAATCCTCCACCAGAAGCCTGTTTTCTCTCAGTGGAACCATTGATTAATAGTCCCCATTTTCTCAATATCCGCCGATATACTTTTGATCACAGGCAAGAGGTAGATTTGACTGGACTAATTGGAAATGCAATGAGTTATTCCACGGTTCCGCGTCAAGGATTAGCACACCAGCAATTGATTTCTAGCTTGCAGGATTTATATGAGCGCCACTGCAATGAGCATGGTATGGTCAGCCTAGTTTACCGTACCATTGTCCATCTAGCGGAACCAACGGATGAATAACCGATAGTTTATTTATTTCCACGGATCGGAACTAAGCCAGTTTTCTCGATGAACTGCTGTCCTTCTTTGGACAGCAGCAAGTTAGCGTATGCGACTCCACCAGCTTGATCGGGTGTGTTATCCCGGCGAATCAAGACAAACACGCGTCTGCTTAGGGGGTAAGTATTATCCCGTAAAGCATCGGCGTTGATGCGGCGATCATTAGTGATCAATGGTACATACTCCTTGCTATTATTGGGAGCTACGGCAACGGGACGAACAGATTTCTGATTGACTATTTGTGCGGCGGAACTAAAGCCTATTGCGCCTGGAGTTGCGGCGACTTTACGAAAAGATGTGGTGTTATCCCGCGCATACTCCATTTTGGAAGTGAGGCTATTCTTTTCCATTCCCAAAACAATTGTTAAAACGGAGGCCTTTTTGAGATAAACAATTATGATCGGCAGATCTGGCCCTCCAACCTCTTTCCAGTTAGTTATTTGACCTGTATGGATTCCCTGAAGTTGCTGCACAGAAAGTCCAGGAATACGCAGATCCGGATGAGTGTAGAAGCCCATCCCATCGATCGCAACTGGCACAGACTGCAAAGTAAAACCCCGCTTATTTGCCTTGGTGTAATTATCATCCTCAAGTGCTTTACCAGACACAGCAAAGCTGAGTTCACCATTAAGTAACATCGAGATACCTACACTTGAGCTTGGACTACCATTATTTGGAGGCTCGGTGTAGCGCAGGTGAAAATTTGGATGAGCCTGCATCATTGCCTTGTGTGTACCTTGAGCAGTAAGGTATGCTAAGACTCCAGCACCGCCGTAGTTGAATGTTCCTTCAGGTACGTTTGAGACTTCTTTCATCGAGTTGTAGAGTTTAATGTCTGAAGAAGCGTTATCTGGAGAGTTATTCAAACTGCTAGTAGTCGTTAAAACTTGCAATTGCTGCCAGAAAAAGTAAATTCCTCCACCTACAAGCAACAAGACTAGAGCCAGAGCTAACCAACCTATAGTAGGGGAAATTTTTAATTTGCGAACCTCATCGTTGGTAGGTGCATAAGTAATCACAAGAGGCTTACCACAATTCTGACAGTGTTTCGCCCCTACAGGATTGGCATCATAGGAACACCAGCCGCAGATTATTGTTCCTCGATTATTAGATCTGTTAGACCCGTTAGAGTCTTCTTTAGTATTAGATTCACCAGTATTCATAAAACCTCTTAAGCAACGTATATATAAACCTCAGTAGCTACAACCAGTGAGAGTGTCAAAATCCTACCCGTAGGGTAGGGTAAGGGATAAATAGTAAAAGGTAAAGAGAAAGTAATTTTTCTTTCCTTTTTCTCTTCTTTTTCAAATTTTTCCCTTCTTATTTCACCTATTGCCGCAAGGAGGCTCCCACTGTACCTGAAAGGTCAGTGGTGAGAG
>NZ_JCACKS010000031.1:0-38582 GCF_059505505.1 Pelatocladus sp.
CCCCGTTCACGGGGGGATTGAGGGGGGTTCATTCGACTTTTGCAAGAGGTCTAGTCTGCTTCAGCAGACTTGAACTATCAGACTGCGATTGAAATCGCAGGTGTTTTTTGAAAATTTGGGATGCTCCCGTGGAATTAAATCAAGTAGAGCAAATTATTCGTTTTTGGCAACATAAATATTTGCAAAAAAACTTAGGTAAAATATCAATATATGACGAATTTTCCACATAAAACAAATGATCAAAAACTACATTTAAATTACTTAGATGGCTTCCGTGGATTAGCAGCAATCTATGTGTTAATTGTACATCTAGACCCATCAGTAAAAGAGCCATTACCTGTGTGGCTGGAAATTTTTAATGAAATGATGAAATATGGCCGCATTAGTGTTGTAGTCTTTATTCTCTTATCAGGTTACGGATTAATGTTGTCGGTAGTTCGCTCAAAAAATAATAATATTTCGGGAGGTTTTCTCAATTATATAAAAAGGCGATCGCGACGAATTTTGCCACCTTATTACGCTATTGTTGTTTTCTGCATTATTTTAGCTGCTGCCATCCTAGCACTAGAAAATTTTACGAGTTTTAAATGGGGATTAGAAACTGGAGAAGTTCATTTTTCTCCTTACTTTTCTTTTGTAGATTTGGTTCATCACCTGCTATTAATACATAATCTCAGTGATAGTTATTTATCTATTAATCCACCATTGTGGACTGTCGGTACAGAGTGGCAATTATACTTTTTGTTTCCTCTTTTATTAATCCCCATATGGCGACGTTTTGGTTTACTGTCAACGCTAATTATCGCCTTTGTCATTGGGCTGGCACCATTGTATCTTTTGAATGGTTTATTTGAATCAGCTAGTCCTTGGTTTCTAGGATTATTCGCTTTTGGAATGGCTGCTGCTGAGATTGGATTTTCACAAAAACCCAAGTTAATTAATCTGAGAACTTCTTTGCCTTGGGATAAGCTGGCTATAATCTTTACAGTTGTCGCTTTTTTAACCGAATGGCGAAGACTAGGTTTGCATATATGGATTAGTGAATTTTTCTTTGGTTTAGCAACAGCTTGCTTATTTATTTTCTGCACTAAGTTAGTAAATGATGGCAAAAAATTACCTCGAATTATACAAATATTTGAGCATCCTGTGGCGATCGCTCTAGGAGCATTTTCTTACAGTTTGTATCTGACTCACGGCCCAATCATCACGCTAGTTCGTCGCTTCCTTTTGAGTTTGGATATTTCTCCAACTACATTTGCAGTATCATTGTATTTGCTAGGGATTGTAAGTTCTTTAGTATTTGCCTATCTATTTTATTTGGTTTTTGAGCGACCGTTTATGTCCAGTTTCTTAAAAAAACGCAAAGTCAAAGATGCTGTGAGTTAATTTTTATGGTTTTTGCGACGAGTGCGATTACCTCCGACGGGCGCTGTTATGATTGCGTAAATTACTGAAATGAGAAAGCGTTTGAAGCAAATGAGTAAGCAAACTCCGGTTTGTTTGCTGATTCTACTGAAATGAGAAAGCGTTTGAAGCAAATGAGTAAGGAAACAGGCTTTTTGAGAAAGTAATTAGGCAAAATGAGAAGTTAAACAGGTTTTTTGAGAAAGTAGAGACGCGATATATCACGTCTCTACACAATATTTTTGATATTGGATATTCTAGTTTCAAAAAATGATTGAGTCGGACAACTGTTCGGTTTTGCAACCTACCAAGCTATCCGACTCGGTTTTATATTCGGAGGTCGTCGCCTTCCTCACTGGAGCAGGTCTGGACTCCCCTATGTACGCTCGATAAATTCCCATTTACCGACTCTGACCTTTGGGAGCGCTCACGCAACCAACACCACCAACCGAAAACCAACATCGTCGTTGCGATAATCAGGGTTGTACCAATTGCGATTAGCACAGCGACAATTCCTGGGAATGAGGAGCCAAGAACCGCCACGCAGCAGCTAAAGTTGCCAACCCCATCTTCAATTTCTCAACAAAGTGAGAAAACTGATTAAAAATAGTGTATGATATTCTGTAGAGAAAAGACACCCGATTTTTGAAAAAATATTTGATCGCGCTTCGCGCGGGAAAAAGAAGAGAAAAGAATAAGAAGTGTAAAGGGCAAAAGTGCGAGAGGGCAAAGTGAAAGGAGTCCTCACGCAACCAACACCACCAACCGAAAACCAACATCGTCGTTGCGATAATCAGGGTTGTACCAATTGCGATTAGCACAGCGACAATTCCTGGGAATGAGGAGCCAAGAACCGCCACGCAGCAGATGAGAATTATTATCACTCTCATTTAGCCATGCACTACCGTCTGTCGGCGCTTGCTCGTAATTATTATGATATTTATCTAGACACCACTCCCATACATTACCACACATATCGTATAAACCGAAAGAGTTCGGAGGAAAATTTCCTACATCTGTTGTTTGTTCACGATGTTCACCTTTTGGTCCTTGACCATAATTCCCTGGGTACAATCTCCCTTTATAGTTCCAATCTGTCCCTCGATAATTTGCTAAATCAGTGGTAATCGTTTCACCAAAATAAAAGGGTGTAGTAGTTCCTGCACGAGCTGCATATTCCCATTCAGCCTCGCTGGGTAGTCTATAAGTGCGTCCTGTCTTTTCACTTAGGCGTTTGCAGAATTCTACAGTATCATTCCAAGAGACTTGTTCTACAGGTCGTTTTTCTCCTTTGAAGTAGGAAGGGTTATTATCCATAATTGCTTGATACTGTGCTTGGGTAACTACATACTTACCCATGAAGAAACTAGGAGCTGTAACCTGATGCTGTGGCCCTTCATCGTCATATCTTCCTGCTTCTCCTGCTGGTGAACCCATGAGAAATTTACCACCTGGTATCTGCACCATCTCCAAGGTGACACCATTCCCCAAGTCTTCGACAAAGTATTTTGCTTCGCAGTTGCGACGGTTGGTAATGTTTCCTCGTGCATCAACGGTCACAGTTTCAAATTGAAAGGTTTGTAGGGTTCGTTTTTGTTGCAATCGACGCTCTTGTTCAATTATTCGCAACCGAGTAATTTCTTCCAAGGCTTCTATGGCTTCCATGTCTGAGCCTGATGCAGCAGCTAACACCCGAATCCAAAGTTGTTTTGCTAAGTCAAAGTCCTTCTTAAACTGAGCGCGATAAGCATCATTTTTCAACGTGGCAATCTCAGCCAGGGTTGCGTATCGTGGTACAAGTATCAAGTGAGATTTATTTACAGGTTCAGCAATAATATAAGGTGTTTGCCTTTTATTTTGATGCTGTCGAACCAATTCCGGCACACGAAAACTGAGATACTGATTTAACCGTTCAACAGTGGCACATTTACCCTGAATTCCTAATCCTTCCAGTAGCGCATAGGTAAAAGCACCTTGTTGTAAAGCTTGAATTTCATAAGAATATTCCTGGGGACTACAGGAAAAAATGCTGATTACTCCTTGTTGACGCGCTTGTTCAGCTGTTTGTCGCCCAATTCCTTCACCTGCACGAGTCCCAAGACTGCGACAAGCATCTAAAATCATAACTACATTGTCAGCACCGCAGCGACGCAGGCGTTCAGTGACAAAGTTAATAGAAATAGCTGTATTTTCAATATCCTCTGGATCGCCATCACAAGGCATGAGATAATCACGGTCAGTATGGCGTATGCCATGACCACTAAAGAAAAACCACAGATTATCGCCTGCTCCCATAAAAGGAGTTTCAAATAATTGGCGCAAGAGTCGCAGTAAGTTTGTGCGGTTGGGGCGAGTTGATTTTCCATTAATATCAGGGGAATCATCCGAGAAGAAGAATATTCTCTCGCATCCTGCTTCCTGACGCAGAAATTCCTGCATTAACTGTGCATCCCGCTTGGCATAATTTAGGGGTTGCAGGTACTCATACTGATTAACACCAATAGTAATTGCCCAATTTTTTGCCATCTCACCTTGGTTCTTGGCGCTTGAACGTTAGCTTAATTGCTCCTTTAGCAGCAGCTTTAGCACCACTACCAATTAACTTTACTTGTCCTTCTCCAGTTATTTCTACCGATAACTCAATTTCATCAAGCTGCATCCCGGAATTAACTTTTGCTTGCTGTTCCGCATGGCTAAACAAGCGTCCCACAACTTGTAGAAATTGGGTCATTTCTTGCTCTAATTTTTGAGCGCTAACTTTAACCGCATCTCCTACACCCTTGCTACCAGTCGTTTCCCTAATTTCATCTCTCCAGTCGTCTCCTCTACTAATACTGCCTCTAGTACCATCAGGAATAGAGATATGAGGAGTTTCATCGGTGACAATCCAAATACTATCTGAAGGTGTTTCTGGCATAATGCGTTAAGTATATAGATAAAATTACCCCATAAATTATATCTACAACGGTAGACATGATGATTCCCATCAAATGCTAGTAGCCCCCCTTAAAAAGCTACGGTGTATGCACAAGTCTTGCTTACCCCACCCTAACCCTCCCCTTGCAAAGGGGAGGGAACAGTTTCCCCCCTTTGCAAGGGGGGATTAAGGGGGGTAATTGATACTTGCACCAATCCCATATCCCGCCTCAGAATTAATTGGTGAGGCTAATAGCATAAGTCCGTTAAAACGGACTCAAATACTTTCCTAGTCAGATTTATCTGACTTTAGCTATTAGCCAATAAATAAATTTATTGGCGGGATGAAAAGCTGATGCAAGATATAAAGTAAATAGATTTTTTAATTTTGAATTGGTGTAACGCACCTACCTTAAAGGCTTTGTAAAAAGAGTAAAATTAATGATCCGACCGCGCAAAATCTTTGGTCAACATTGGCTCAAAAGTGAAAAAGCACTTGCAGAAATTGTTGAAGCTGCAAAATTAAAACAAGATGATCGCATCCTCGAAATTGGCCCTGGTACTGGCATTTTAACTCGCCGTTTATTACCTCTAGTCGAATCTTTAGTTGCAGTAGAAATTGATCGCGATTTGTGCGAAGATTTAGCTAAAGGATTAGGTAAGCGCGAAAACTTTTTGCTTTTACAAGGGGATTTTTTAGAGTTGGATGTCCCATCTTTGCTAGAAGGATTTCCAGCTTTTCAAAACCCCAATAAAGTTGTGGCAAATATTCCCTACAATATCACCGGGCCGATTATCGAAAAACTCTTGGGAACAATTGCGAATCCCAATCCAAAACCTTATGATGCGATCGTTTTGCTGATCCAAAAAGAAGTAGCAGAAAGAATCGTAGCCAAACCAGGTTCCAAAGCATGTGGAGCGTTAACAGTGCGGGTGCAATATTTAGCCGAGTGTGAGTTAATTAGTATTGTGCCAGCCAAAGCATTTTATCCACCACCCAAAGTAGACTCTGCGGTAGTACGATTGATTCCCCGCAACATCGAACCAGCAGCCGACGACCCACGTCAACTAGATACTTTGGTAAAATTAGGCTTTGGAGCCAAGCGCAAAATGCTACGCAATAATTTGCAATCAATTGTGGAACGCGATCGCTTGACCCAATTACTGGAACAATTAGAAATAAATCCTCAAGTTCGTGCTGAAGAACTCAGCATTGGGCAATGGGTTGCTTTAAGTAATCAGTTAGGGGTTAATAGTTAGTGGTTAAACAAAATTATATGTTAGGGATCGGGGAAAGGGGACAAAACAATACCTACAGAAACCGCTTTGCGTCTACAAAATTAAGAACTTGTTACCCAATCCCCAATCCCCATTACCCCTTATCCCCTCCAGGGGACCCAGGGTGGTTTCATACGAAAAAATAAAAATATGGAAGTCTGTATTTCTCGTTTTGAAGCATAGATTTTTACCCCTCTCCAAACCTCTCCCCTTATTAAGGGGAGAGGCTTTAAAAGAAGATTTTAATTTTTCTCTGCTTGTATGAAACCACCCTGCTTATCCCCTCCAGGGGACCCCTACCTTCCCCAATCCCCATTACCCCTTATCCCCTCCAGGGGACCCCTACCTTCCCCAATCCCCAATCCCTAATCCCCAATCCCCAAAAATGCGTAGCTATACTCTCATTGCTCCTGCCAAAATAAATTTATATCTGGAAATCATCGGCGATCGCCCTGATGGATATCACGAGTTAGCAATGATACTGCAAAGTATTAGCCTAGCTGACCAAATTGATCTGCGTGCAGGCATTACAGAAGCCATTCGCGTTCGCTGCGAGCATCCGCAAGTACCTACAGACAAAAGTAATTTAGCATACCGGGCGGCGGAACTGATGGCAACGGAATTTCCTGATGCTTATGCGAAGTATGGTGGTGTAGATATTACAATTACCAAACGCATTCCTGTTGCTGCTGGGTTGGCTGGCGGTTCGACAAATGCAGCAGCAGTGTTAGTTGGGATAGACTTGCTGTGGAATTTGGGACTCACGCAGTCGGAATTAGAAGAACTAGGAGCGATTTTAGGTTCTGATGTCCCGTTTTGTGTAGCTGGTGGTACTGCGATCGCCACAGGTAGAGGTGAGCAACTTTCTGCTTTAGCTGGTTTAAACAATATATATATAGTATTGGCAAAGTACCGTAGTCTAGAAGTATCGACAGCTTGGGCATATAAAACTTACCGTACCTCATTTGGTAGTTCGTATCTTCAAGATAAAGCAAGTTTGACAGCGCGTGCTGAGGCTGTGCATTCTGGGGGAATGGTGAAAGCGATTTTGCATCAAGATGTCAAAGAAATTGCCGACAAACTGCACAATGATTTAGAAAAAATAGTCTTACCAGCGTATTCACAAGTTTTGCAACTGCGGGAAATATTTGCAACTCAACAAGGGGTTTTAGGAACCATGATGTCTGGTTCTGGTCCGAGTGTGTTTGCACTGTGCGAGTCAAAGCAGCAAGCACAACAAGTTCAGCAGCGTGTCAGAGCAGCAATACCCGACGAAGATTTAGAATTATTTGTGAGTGAGTTTGTCAGCCACGGCATTAAAATAGCATCTTAACAGTTATCAGTTATCAGTTATCAGTTAAGTAATTAGACAGAATTAATTACTGTTTCCCGTTCCCTGTCTCCACAAATAAATTTTATTATCAGTTGGGTAATTTTTATGAGTGATCCACAAGAGACTCAGACGCCAGCTAAAGCCACTCCCTTACGTAGTTTAATTGGCGCTGTGATTTCAGGGAGTTTGGCATTTGCTGCTTATTCTCTCATGATTTCCATCGCTACGACTTTTGCCGCCAAGCCAATTCATTCTGATAATGTATTTGCGCTGAGAATTTCCTCGGCTGTGCGTACTTTAGTTTTGGGTATAGTTGCTTTGGGTTCTGGAGTGTTTGCACTTGTGGCGATCGGTTTAATTGCTTTGGCAATTCAACTATTGTTTCAGCAGTTAACAAAGCGTGAGTCTTAAATAAGTTGTCAAAATAAACTAACCCAAGAGAAAAATTTTTTCTTGGGTTAGTAGTTAAAGTATGATGGTGGCGATCGCCTACCTCTTTTTTGGTTGACTTTTGACTTTTGACTTCCCCGAAGGGGCTGACTCTTGATTATTGATTTTTAAGTTTCTCCTGGGGAATAATCTCCGTCACTACCCTACCTTGAGAATTGCCACCACTAACAACTATGTTTTGTGTTTGAATATTACCGACGGCTTTTTCACCAGTAAATGTCATCGGTGGGTCAAATTGTTTATAAACTACATCACCTTGAGCGTCAATTAATTTCCGATCAAGATACCAAGTTGCTGTATTAGATTTGAGAAACTGGCGTTTTTCTCCTACACCGTTGACGTTACCTGTTAAATAAACTATTTTTTGAGGAATTCTTAATTCACCTTGATTAGCAGTAACTGTGACGTTTTCAACTTGATGAAATACGCGTACAGGAGAATTTGTCGTGACAATTTCTGTGTTCAAATTCCAGTTCATGGAGTTGCTGGCAATTTGTAGTGGCGGTTCTAGTAATGCTATTTGAGCATTTTTTGTGATGCGGGCAATTTTTGTTTTTAAATTAACTTCGGCTGTATCTCCTCTACCACGGTCGGTAATTTGATTATTTTTATAACGGTCTATTTGTACTGGCCGATCAGCAATGAGTTTTTCATCTTTTAGCTGCCAAATTAAATGTTCTGTCCGCATTTGTAATGGTGGATCTTGAGAGTTAGCAACTACTCCCCCAGAAAAATCTATGCGTTGAGTTCGGGTTTTAACTCGTGCTTCCTTTGCTACTGCTTTTAGCTGTTTATGAGTTCCATTAATTTGGTTGCGGACGATTAATAAATCTTCTTTGGGACGCCATTCTAATTCATTCCCGTGTAGAACAACACCATTGCTGGGGTCTGTAGCAACTATCTTACCTTTCAAAAATAATTGCTTACCATTCTGTTCGATATCTGCTTTTTCTGCTTTTACTTGATAGACAATTTTGCCATCTTGGTATAGTTCACCATAAGGGGTTTCAACCTGACCAATCTGTTTTTCTTTGGTGTATTTTGCTTGTTTTGCTACGACTTTCCAAATGGGTCGCCCAACTTCGTCTGCTTGTTCTAAAGTGACATCAAAGAAAGTTAATTTGCTATCTGCATCTTGAGGAGATATATTCTCCACAGGTGATTTATTTGATGTGCGAGTTTGACCGTTACAGGCAACTAGTCCAATGACAAGCCAGAGAGTTAAAAATAAAATCCTGGGGCGGCCGCATGGAAGGGAGAGTAGAGACAAGGGAGAGGGGAGAAAGCAGGGGGACAAGGAGGACAAGGGAGAGGGGGAAGACAACGAGGAAAGATTGCTCCCATGTCCCCCGTGTCCCCCATGTCCTCCATTTCCCCCGTGTCCTTTATGTCCTTTGTGTTGCGGCTTCATTCTTGAACTTCCAACTGTCCCTCAATCTCTCTGGGTTGGTCTAAAAAATCCATACTTGTTAAGGGTCGATAGGGATAGCTTTGGCGTGGAGTTTTTTGGATATCTTCTTTGATGGCTTCTAAATCTATATAGCGATCGCTCACGTTGATTAAACTATCGCTGGTCATTGAACGCAAGCTAACTACTTCTACGCGCACACCACGATAACTCACGGAATTGACTGCGTATGCCAGATCCCCATCACCACTGACTAAAACTGCTGTATCATAGGAGTCTACCAAAGCCATCATATCTACGGCAATTTCTACATCTAAATTGGCCTTTTTGGAACCATCTGGTAGTTGGACTAAATCCTTAGCTATGACCCGATAACCGTTACGACGCATCCACAGTAAAAAGCCCTGTTGCTTTTCGTTGGTTCTATCTACACCAGTATAAAAAAAAGCACGTAACAGTCTAGAGCCGCCTGTTAATCTACATAGTAACTTGGTGTAATCGATTTCAATTCCTAATTGTAGTGCTGCATAAAATAAATTTGAGCCATCAATAAAAATGGCAACACGACCTCGATTTTCTAAAACTTGCTCTGGCGTGAAAATCGAGTCATTTTCAAAATTATTCAACATTATTGTCATACCTCGTTTTTATCAAAAAAATAATTGATACTGATTTTTGAGATTTACATAGAGTTTGAAAAACTTATGATAAGCTTTCAGGGCTAATTGCATCAGCCCTGACCAAGTAAACAAAATCAGAGATTGAAAGAACTAGCTAATGTTATTTAGATGGTTCTATGCGTTTAAACACTGGATAGGGTTCACCCAGTTTTTGTTTATCAGTTAGCACTCCCCATGTGCCATGAATGGTAAAAGGAGCCGTAATGGCGGTTTGTGCTTGGTTATTAAAGTCGATTTCAAAACCTAGTTGCTGATAAATATTGTTACTGATGTTTGGGATCACTGGACATAGCAGGTAAGCAGCCAATCTCACTGATTCCAAGACAGAGTACAATACTTTTTCTGTAGCCTGTTGCTGTCCTTGTTTGTATAAAGACCAAGGAGCTTGCTCATCAATATATTTGTTGCTGGCTCGTACCAGTTTCAAGATTGCGTCACAAGCTTTATCGAACGCTAACGTTTCGTAAGCATTTTTTACCTGTTCCCCTAGACATAAACCGATTGATTTCAAAGGACTATCATTAGGTATATATTTACTTGTAATTGGTGGCACATTGCCAGCACAATATTTTTTCACCATGCCTAAAGTACGATTGAGCAAATTCCCTAAGTCATTTGCCAAATCTGCATTTAGAACATCGATGAATCTACCTTCATTAAAGTCGCCATCTCTGCCAAATTCGATTTCCTTAAGAAAGTAATAACGAACAGCATCTGCACCGTAGGTTGTGGTTAAAGCCACGGGATCAACAGTATTACCAAGAGATTTGCCCATTTTTAGGCCATCTTTGGTTAAAAAGCCGTGTCCGAAAACCTGTTTTGGTAGAGGTAAATCAGCTGACATTAGCATGGCAGGCCAGTAAACTGCATGAAAGCGCAAGATATCCTTACCAATTAAATGCAAGTTAATCGGCCACCATTTTGTTAAAGCGTTTTCTAGTGTTGGTTCTGCGTCTGGTTCCAACAATGCTGTTACATAACCCAAGAGCGCATCAAACCAAACATAAAGAGTATGATCCGGATCAGTTGGGACTCGAAAACCCAAATCTAAATTTACCCGTGAAATTGAAAAGTCTTGTAACCCTTGTTTGACAAAGTTGAGAACTTCATTACGACGAGTTTCTGGTTGAATAAAATCTGGTTGAGATTGGTAGAGCGCTTCCAGCTGGGTTTGATACTTAGATAACTTGAAAAAGTAGTTTTTTTCGTCTCGCCACTCTGCTTCTTTGTTGGTATGGATTGGACAACGGTGTCCTTCTAGCAATTCTCGTTCTTCTTTGAATTCTTCACAGGAGACACAGTACCATCCTTTTTGCTGTCCCTGGTAGATATCACCCTTTTCCCATACTCGTTGGAAGAATTCTTTGACTATTGCTTCGTGACGAGAATCGCTAGTCCGGATAAAGCGATCATATTTAATATTTAGCACTTGCCACAGAGAAACAAAGCCACTAGACATTTCATCGCAGAACTTTTGTGGCGATATACCTTTATTTTCGGCTGTTCGCTGAATTTTCAGCCCATGCTCGTCTGTACCAGTTACTAGTAGTACTGGACGCCCTAAAAGTCTTTGGAAACGTGCCACCACATCGGCGGCGATAGTTGTATATGCACTACCAATGTGAGGTAAGTCGTTTACATAATATAGCGGTGTTGTAAGTGCAAATGTTTTTTCTGTTTTATCCACTAGATTCATGCACAATCAAAATATAAGTTGTAAAAACTATTTTCTATTTTACTTATTGAGGTAAAACCAGGTAATTATATTACATACACACCTGATTTTCAAGCTCTACTAGAATATTAACAAATTTATTTAGTTTAGAATTTGTTTTTTGTAGGTATAAATTCAGTTAATTTTTGCCAAAAAGACAGAAATTCGCAGCTATTGATTTCCCCGAAACTTGTTGGTTTAATTGCTTGTGACAATAGAAATACATATATTGTCCTGAAAATAGAGATTAGGAATAGGGGAAGGTAAGGCTTCTTATCTCCAAAGAAGGTGCAACGGGAATTGAGGAAGAAAGATTTGCAAATAATGTTCATGAGATTTTCTCATAGCTAGACTTCTACAGAAAATAAACTTTGAAATCAGGTGACGCACAGAACAATTTTCATAATTCGTGATGAAGTTTGTTTGTCGCGGCTATCTTAAAGAAGAGATGTAAAAATCTCATCAAAAGATTTTTCACATTTTTTATCTGGCGACACCATAAATCAACTCCTCTTGGACAAAAGATTTTCCTAAGTTTGTAGATCAAACATCTATACCTTAAGACAGTCCCAGAGATAGTAAAGAAATGTAAAGATAGCGTGTAGATAAACACCTATGTTTGTGAAATATTTATATTGAAGAGTTATGAGTGTAAACAGCCCCCTGGATATTTCTCACTGGTTGTTGGCGACACTCTCAACCAAGATGTTTCGCTACTATGAGGATCGCATTCCTCAAGATGCCAGTGTATTGGTAGTGAGTAATCATCGTAGCTTTATGGATGCACCAATTTTGATGGCAGCACTTTCGAGTTCGATCAGATTTGCTTGCCATCATTACATGGGACAAGTACCAATCATGCGAGAGATAGTAGCAGGATTGGGATGTTTTCCGCTAGAGGCAAATCAACAACGTCAACAAAGTTTTTTTAAGCAAGCACAACATTTGTTGCAATCAAAACAATTGGTTGGAGTTTTTCCTGAAGGGACAGAACCGATGGTGAACTTTACCCAACCGAACTGGGTAGGTGAATTTCAACGGGGATTTGCTCATCTGGCGTTGCGAGCAAATGTCCAAGATTTAGCAATTTTACCAGTTGCGATCGCCTCCATAGAAGAAATTAACACATCAGCTGTTCCCCTCAAACTATTGAACTTGTTTGATCCTTCGGAACCGTTGTTTAATCAACCTGGTTGGCATCCTTTGGTTATATACAATCGTGTTGCGGTGTTAATTGGTCATCCTTATTGGATTAGACCCCAGCACCAACAACTATATCAAGGTAAACAAGCTAAAACTGTTGTCGCTGAACTAACAGAACATTGTCACGGCGAAATTGCTAATCTATTACGTGAAGGATGTTATTGAATTTTGAATTTTGAATTCCCCCGTAGAGCGAAGCTCTTCTTGAAGAGTAGGGGGTTGACGCTTGACCATTGACTATTGACGCTTGACGATTGACCAATGACTATCCCAAAAGTATCATTACAGCCGTGTTTTCTCACTCCCAAACGTCTTCAACCAGAATATCCCTTGTTTGTATATTTACCTGGGATGGATGGAACTGGTCAATTATTGCGATCGCAAACAGTAGGTTTAGAAGCTGGTTTTGATGTTCGTTGTTTGGCAATTCCACGGGAAGATTTGACTAGCTGGGAAGTATTAACAAATAATGTATTGGACTTGATCCACACAGAACTAGAAAAAAGTTCCCAACGAACAGTTTATCTATGTGGTGAATCTTTTGGGGGTTGTTTGGCTCAAAAAGTAGCTGTAGCAGCACCACATTTATTTCAAAGAATAATTTTGATCAATCCTGCTTCTAGCTTTCATCTTCGCCCTTTCTATGATTGGGCGTCACAATTTTCTTATTTAGTACCATCATACTTTTTCGACATTGGTGCTTTGGGCTTGTTACCATTTTTAGCAACATTGTCACGTATTTCGAGAAGCGATCGCCAAGAATTACTGAAAACAATGCGTTCTATACCTTCAGAAACTGTTCTGTGGCGATTATCTTTAATTCGAGAATTCTGTGTTGACGAAGAACAATTACGTCAACTAACTCAACCTATTTTACTACTTGCTAGTAATCAGGATAGACTTTTGCCTTCTCTGGCGGAAGCGCAAAGATTAGCAAATATTTTACCGGATTCTGAAATGGTGGTATTACCTGAAAGTGGACACGCTTGTTTATTGGAAACAGATATGAATCTCTACGAAATTATGAAAGCGCATAATTTCTTGGATAATACCGTGAAAGCAGCTGAAGCGATTCTCTCATGAATTATCAAGTTGTAGAACAACTAACTGAAGCTCAAATTTCGGATTTATTAGATTTATACAAAAACGAATTCTGGAGTCACAAGCGTACTCGTGATCAAGTCGAGAAGATGCTAGCAGCATCAGATATTGTGATTGGATTGGTTGATGAGTGCGATCGCTTGGTTGCTTTTACTCGCATTCTTACAGATTTCATATATAGAGCCACTATTTATGATGTGATCGTTAAACCAAGTCACAGAAATATAGGACTTGGGGCTAAATTGATGGAATTAGTGATAAATCATCCTAAATTAGGTTCTGTTGAAGTGCTTGCTCTTTATTGTTTACCAGAGATGATCAACTTTTATGAGCGTTGGGGTTTTACCTCTGATGTAAATGAGTTACGCCTGATGTTCCATGGTAATAAAATTCATCCCAATCATACTAACATCAGCAATAAAAACTAAGCACAAGATTTCATTAATTCGTATCGCCAGAATTCACTTCTTAAAAATAAACAAATTTCTAAAATTCAAAAGCAGGAATAATTTCTTGTTCTGCTTTACCTGCTTTGATCCATTCTTGTAATGCTGGGATTGCTAAGATAGCTTCTACATAATTTTTAGCAATATTATCTAATTGCACATCATAGGTCACAAACCGCAATACAACTGGGGCAAACATCGCATCAGCAATGGTAAATTGACCGAATAACATATCGCTAGTACTCCCAAATTTATCTCGACAATATCGCCAAATAGTAGTAATGCGATCAATGTCTTTTTGTACTCCGAGCGCCATTCCTTTACCAGGAAGTTTAGCACGACAGTTCATCGGCATATTTTGACGTAAATTTTGAAAGCCAGAGTGCATTTCGGCGCTTATACAACGAGCAATTGTTCTAGCAGTTTTATCTTCTGGCCACCAATTAAAATCGGGAAATTCTTCAGCTAAATATTCACAAATTGCGAGAGAATCCCACACTTGTTGATTACCGTGTAATAAAACAGGTACTTTCCTTGATGGAGAGTATTGACTAAGTTGTAATCCAGCTTCTGGAGTATATAAAGGAATACGAATTTCCTGGAATTCTAGACCAAATTGCTTCATCGCCAACCAAGGACGAAGTGACCACGATGAATAATTTTTATTGCCGATGACAAGAGTTAAATCTGGCATTTTCTATTACCGATAAAGTTGTTCAATCCATGCAAGCATATCAGATTCTGAACCTGACATAAAAGATTTGCCCGTTGTGGGATCGTAGGCTTGCCAATAATGATTACCGTGACGATCTATTTTCTGTTTAACTTGTAATTCTTGGCTAGCTACTAAATAATTAATTATTTCTTGCCAAATATTCCGCAAATTTTTCTGGAAAAATGACAGATAGTTATAACCAACTTCTAGCTCTAACTTTGTGTCATTATTTTGTAGATGCATCCTATTATTTGTCATAAAATTGCTCCTGAATGATCATCCATAATCAAAACTGTAGCAACGTCTCACTGAGCAATCAAATCATGGCTTGTATAGATTATATAAATGTGGTTTATAGATAGTAAAAATCTATTGATACAATCTATTTGGGAAAAACAAATCAGATTCTCGATTGGAATTACCGATGAAACTCTCCCAGATCCGAGCCTTAGTTGCAGTGGCGGAGTGTGGTAACTTTAGTGAGGCAGCGAATGAGTTACAGCTTTCTCAACCAGCAATCAGTCATGCCATTGCTACCCTAGAAGAAGAATTAGGCGTACCTTTATTTGCTAGAGGTCGCTACGGTGCTGTTTTGACATCAGCAGGGGAGCGCATTTTGTATCATGCTAAAACGGTTCTGCAACATTTAGGAATGATGCAAGAAGAAGCAAATCTGCATAAAGGTTTACATGGTGGTCATGTACGCATAGCCTCTTTTCGCAGTGTCGCCACTCATTTATTACCACAAGTGATCGCCAAGTTTCACCACCAATTCCCAGAAATCGCTGTCACCATCATAGAACGTCTTGCTTACTTAGATGTAGAACAATGTTTACGTGAAGGACGCGCCGATATTGGTATTACTTATCTACCCGCAGCTGAAGAATTTGAAACTTGGGAAATTGTCCGGGATGAGTATGTTGCTTTATTACCACCCTATGTCAAAATTAAGAATTCCCAAATTACTTGGCAAGATTTAGCTGTTTATTCACCAGTCATGCTTGCTTGCTTACCCTGTGGAAGACCTCTACACGAACACATCAAAAATTTAGCACCCTTTTTGAATACTGCTAGCCATATTCAAGAAGACTCTACTATTGTCAGTATGGTTAATCAAGGACTCACAGCTGCTATTCTCCCGCGTTTAGCAGCAGTACCAATTCCTCCAGAAGTGCAGGTATACAAATTACCAGTACCACTAAAAAGAGTCATGGCCGTTGCAGTTTTATCCAACGCGTTACATATCCCTGCGGTTTTTAAATTTTTAGAATTGTTAAAAAAATTTGATTTTCAAACTTTAGCTGACTCAACTTAAGCTTTGATCGACAATTGTGGGGTTTTGTACCCCATTCAAAACTCAGAATTCATTGGATAATATATTCTTAGCAAAGCTCTTGTGAGAACTCGTTATCCTACATGTTGTCCGTCTAATTACTCACCATCAAAATTTCTCTGCGTTTTCACCTCACCACGCCAGGTGTATTAATTAATTATTTTATTGTTCTGAGTATTTAAACGGACATAATGGCTGTAAGCCTGAATTTAGTAAATAACTGAGACTTCAGTTATCGAAAACTAACAATTAGCTTCACACATTTAAAAATGTCCCACAACTGTATTGAGAATATTTACAATTTCCTGCAAATATCAGATTTGATTGCCACATCAGGACAACTCACTGAAGAAGAATTTACACTAATCAAAGAAGCTGGATATCAATTAGTTGTAAATCTAGCATTACCAGATTCTCCCAATGCTCTAACGAATGAAAAAGAAATAGTGGAATCTCAAGAAATGGAATATGTTCATATTCCTGTGGCTTGGGAAAAACCAACTTTTGAGAATGTCAAATATTTTTTCCAAGTCATGGAAGCCAACACAAACAAAAAAGTGTTTGTACATTGTGCTGCTAATAAGAGAGTTTCTGCTTTTATGTATCTTTACCGTCGCCTATGTAAAGGGATAAATGATGCAGAAGCCAAGAAAGATTTGCATCAAATTTGGATTCCGGATCATCATTGGCAAAAATTTATTGAACAGGTAATTAATTATTACAGAAAGCATCTGAAGGTCTAACAATATTTTTATTAAGAGGGGATTTAATCTGCGATCGCTTACCCGGAAATTTCATCCGGGTACTGCTATAACTTCGTCAATCTAATATCTCATCCTTAGCAACAGTGATGGTCAACTTCCTATTTTCAGTTCTTCAATATCATAATGATTAATCCTAAATCCAATTAGTAATCATCTTGCTAATAGCACAACATTTCACAATTGCTGGTAGTTCTTTTTCAATATCGATAGGAGTTCCTCTTTTGGCAATTTCTTTAATTTTGAGGAGAATATTAGCAACTACATCTTTATCTTTTATTAATTCACCTCTACCAATTTGTTTGAGAGCCAATTCAACCGCAGTATATCCCGATTGCATTCCTAATGCCAAGCTGCTTTTTGTCCCTAAAATTTCTGGATTTAAACTTTGATAAAGAACTTCATCTTTAGCTACAGCATTCACATGAACACCTGCATAATGGGTAAAAGCATTTTTTCCGATTACTGGATGATGAGGAAAAATAGAAATATGAGAATGCTTACTTACCAAATCATATAAATCCTTTAAATAACTTAGTTCCCAACAATGATTTTCCTCAACTGTATCAATTAAATTTATGAGTAATTCTGCTAAATCGACAATACCTGCTCGTTCTCCAAGTCCCATGACTGTCACGTCAATAATATTAACACCTGCTCTGTAAGCATCCAGTGCATTCGCCAAGGCTAAACCTCGATCATTATGACAATGAACCTCTATTTGTGGATATAATTCTTGTTTTGCAAGTTCTTCTTTTAGAGTTTTCACATAATTATAAAGACTACGGATTGGATGAAATGGTGTTGTATATCCAGTCGTATCAGCGATGCTAATAATATTAGCTCCTGCCTTTAACGCTGCGATCGCTGCTTCAATCACATTTTCTAAAGGAGAACGAACCGTATCTTCTGGTGTGTAACGAATCAATAAGTTATCTTTCTGTTTTCTCGCATAGGTTATTACTTCTACAATTTTTTCTATAGCTGACTCTAAATCTATGTTGTAGTCCTGTTGCAATCGTTGCTGAGAAACACTAAAGAAAATTCCTAAAAAATTGACGCCACAATCTAACGCTTGATTCACATCATCTATTCGACAAAGACAATGAGCGCCGATCTTAGCTTTGAGTCCAGCATTAGCAATTTGACTTATAGCGAAAGCAATTTCCCTATCAACTACAGGATTACCAACTTCAATAATATCAACTCCTACCAGATCTAAAAATTTAGCAATTGCTAATTTGGTTGCAGGAGAAAAATAAACTCCAGGAGTTTGTTCTCCTTCTCTCAAGGTAGAATCAAGAATTTGAATCATATCTAAAAAATTAACGAAAAAATAAATTTGTTGTCACTTGAGCGGAGATTACTTATTGAGTCAAAAATTTTGAATTTTAGATTTTGTATTTTAGATTTACCCCATGTATAAATGCACTTTATTGAGTATTTTGGATTAAAAAAAAGGGAATTTATTCCCAGGATTTATCCACTTTCTTGTACCCTGCTCGGAATTATCGGTTAGTTCATTTAATTGATACCCTCATACACCCAAAAACTTGAACTATACATAATTGAACTTACTACAAAAAGGGAGTTAGGGCTGCCGACAACAGCTCTGACTCCCTCCTTTACATAAAAGACACTAGCCTACCTCAAGCAGTAGGACTACTCCATACTTGGTGTCTCTTCAAATTGCACCATTACCAGGACAGCTGGCGCATCGCCTACTGTTCCAGAGAGATGACCTTTATGACCTTGTGCGTCCGCTTTCGTCCCCTGATCTCCTCCAAATGAAATTTCGCCAGGGCCCATCTCTACTCGCTGACCATCCATAGTCTCCACAAACCAGCGTCCCGATAAGGGGATGATCCACTGGGGTTTCGGGTTCTCATGCCATTTTCCAACCCATCCTACAGGTAGTACAGTAAAAGTAATTGTGGCACCAGACTGCTTCAATTTAGACAGCCACTGAGGAGAGGTATCTGGTGCTATACCTTTCTCGATGAAATCCTGAATTTGACGACGGGACTGGTGGCTTACACCGTCTTTGTCAGTATAGACATGCCAGTAGTCAATTGTCGGTTTGTGCGATTGATTATTCTGCATAGAAATGGCTCTGTGTTAATTTTGACTGCTAATTTGATAGAAATTAAATAAATTCAATTTTTGTAAAACAAACTGCGATCGCTACACAAGTGCTTGATTTTAATAATTTATCGTCCAAAAATCACAGCATCTAGCGAATACGCACCAGGTCCTAAAACCGCGATCGCAATCAGCATTACACAGTACATAAATGCCTTTTCCCAACTTGGTGGTTCGCCTTTTCCTAAAGGGCCTTTATACTGGTCGTTGGGAATTAAGTAAGGATCTATGGCAACAAAGGGCTTACCTTCAATCAGATGTAACAATATCGCAAACAACATAGAAGCCAGAATCGGCAAAGTTGCCAAAAGTGTGAGAAATCCCAGGATGAGGAAAAATCCACCACCCAACATCGTCCATGCTGATATAAAGCAAAGAAACACGGGTGTTTTGATAGATTCAGCCCATCGACGAAGATGCAGTACTTTTGGATAGCCGTGGATTAGGAACAAACCGCCAACGCTAACTCTTAGCAGTAAAAGTGCTAATCCTGGAAGTCCACCAGGATACGCATGAGACAAAGAACTCAACAGATATGGGCCTAGAAATGGATAATTAACTGAAGCTAATACGGAAGTTATTACCTTCGGTAGCGTCCACACAGCGTAGACGAGAAGCGGTTTGTCGTTAGACATCGCGACACCCAACACAAACTTGTAAATCATAGCTGCACACCATGGGTATTAAGGTCGATAGCATATAAGGATTTGCCCGCCGTAATAAACAAGCGATCGCGTTCTTTGCCGCCGAAAGACAGGTTAGCACATGTTTCCGGTACGAAAATTTTTCCTAAACGAGTCCCGTCAGGGGTGTATATTTGCACACTGTCTTTAGAACTAGTAAAAACATTGCCATGTTCGTCAACCCGGAATCCATCGGGTTGTCCTGGTTCGATAACTGCAAACACGCGACCATTTGTCACATGCTGAGCGTCGTCCACAACCTCATATACACGAATATGATGAGGGCCTCCAGGAATATTAAACGCAGCTGTATCCGACACATACAAAAGACTTTCGTCTGGACTGAAGGCAAGTCCGTTAGGGCGCACCATGTCCGTCACCACTGGATAGATTTCACGAGTTGCCGGGTTGAATCGATACACGTAACTTCCGTTTTGTTCCTGTTCACCACCGTAACCTTGGTTTGGTTGAGTAATGCCATAGGGTGGATCAGTAAACCAAATCGTGCGATCGCTTTTCACTACCAAGTCATTTGGACTATTGAGGCGTTTACCTTGATAACTATCCACTAAAATCTTCCACTCACCATCATGTTCGCGGCGGATGATAGCACGCAAACCCGACGAACACGCAACCAGACGACCCTCTAGGTCACGGTAATTACCACTTTGGTAGTCAGATGGGTCTCGTAGAATACTCACGTCGTCACTAGCACTCCATCTCAACAGACGATTGCCGTGAGCATCGCTCCACACTACACTGTCGTCTTCATGGAAGTAAACAGGGCCTTCGCTATGGACTGCACCGTTGGCAAGCTTTTGGAGTGAAGCACTTGGGTGTATTAACGCACACATGCGATCATCATAGATCTCAATTACTTCAGGCATAAATATCTCCTGCCTTTTAACTTGCTTGCTAATGACAATTACAACAGCAAGCTAAAGCTAATTGTCATTAATAGGCATGTCAATTTACCTCAAGCCGTAGATAGAGAAATTTAGTTGAGATACACACTTTCAAATTTTGCTTATACCTAGAGGCTGAATTCTTGATTCTAAAAAATGTACCGTCGATTCGTTGAAAACTTCAGAAAACTTGGAATAGAGTAAAGCGTTAAAGCAAAAAATAGCTGAATTTTCCTCAAAAATTTACGTTAAATCACTTAGATTCAGAGACAAAATAGTTATATTTTTCAGGAAAAGATTGCATATGGATTTAGGTCTTAGTGGAAAGGTCGCCGTGATCACAGGAGCAGACTCTGGCATAGGTCAAGCAACAGCCCAACTGCTTGCCAAGGAAGGTGCAAAGGTGGCTGTGATTGACAAAACCTCTGAAGCACTAGAACAGGCGGTGATTGAAATTAAAAAGTTTGGAGAAGTTTTTGCGGTTCAGGCAGATCTCACCAAGCCTGAAGATGTGAAAGCCGCAAAACGCAAGATTAATGAGCGCTTTGGGACAACTCATATCCTCGTCCATGCAGCAGGAATAACGGGTGCGACTGGAGATTTTCTAGAGCTTAGTGATGAAGATTGGTATCAGACGATTGAAGTAGACCTAATGGCAACTGTGCGTACTTGTCGCGCCTTTATTCCAGGTATGCGTGAGGTCGGTTGGGGACGAGTAATTTTAATTAGTTCGGAAGACGCTGTACAGCCTTATCCAGAAGAATTGCCTTATTGCGCGTGCAAGGCTGGAGTACTTAACCTCGCCAAAGGTCTATCCAAAGCTTATGCAAAGGATGGCGTGTTGGTAAATACAGTCTCCCCTGCCTATATAGCAACTCCGATGACTGACGCAATGATGGAAAAACTCTCGAAACAGATGGGTGTCAGCTTTGATGAGGCTATTGATAGTTTTCTTGATGAACAGCGTCCTCACATCGAACTCAAACGACGTGGCAAACCAGAAGAGGTCGCAGCAGTCATTACATTCCTTTGTTCTGAGCAATCCAGCTTTGTCGTTGGTTCTAACTACCGAGTAGATGGTGGCTCAGTGGCGAGTTTATAAGTAGTTAAACACATTAATTATGAAACAGATAAAAGCAGTTGTTGCCAATATCAATGATCTAAAAAATGGTGAAATGCGACAGGTATCTGTCGGCGAAACAGAAATTTTACTGAGTCGAATAGATGGAAAATTTTATGCCGTCGGCGCACACTGCACTCATTATGGCGCACCACTGGCAAAAGGGGTACTGAGTGGGCATAATATTGTTTGTCCTTGGCACAATGCCTGTTTTGACTTGATGAGTGGCGACCAACTACAACCACCTGGCTTGGATTCTTTAGCTCATTATGAGGCACGGATTGAAGGTGAAAACGTCATTGTCAGCGTACCAGAGCAAACCACAGGATTACGATCGCCTACTATGGCACAATTCAATCCCAACGTTGATGGGCGGACATTTGTGATCTTGGGAGCAGGGACAGCAGGTATTCATGCCGCAGAAGCTTTGCGAGTAGCCGGATATCAGGGACGAATCGTCATGATTACTCAGGAAGACAAGCTGCCCTATGATCGCACTAAGCTGAGTAAAGCTTACTTGAGTGGTAAAGCATCCCCAGAAGAAATGCCCTTGCGATCTCCAGATTTCTTCAAAGAACACACAATTGAAGTGCTATTGAATAAGCAAGTCAAACAGGTACAAACAACAGCAAAAGCGATCGCCTTTACCGACGGTGATTCATTGACCTATGATGCCTTACTAGTAGCAACAGGAGGAAAACCACGCCAGCTAGATATTCCTGGTGCGGATTTGCCAAATATTTTTACATTACGCAGTTTTGATGATGCCAATCGCATTTTGACAGCCATCAAGCAAAAAGGACAAGCAGTAGTCATTGGCTCCAGTTTTATCGGTATGGAAACCGCAGCTGGTCTGACTCAGCAAGGTTTACAAGTAACTGTTGTTTCACCAGATTCTGTGCCTTTTGAGAAGAACTTTGGCGAACAAATCGGCAAACTCTTTCAGCAAGTCCATGAGGAAAATGGAGTTTCCTTTAAGTTGCGTAGAAAAGCAGTTGAATTTGCAGGTAATGGCAAAGTAGAAGCTGTAATTTTAGATAATGGCGATCGCTTGCAAGCAAATATAGTAATTGTCGGAATTGGCGTACAGCCTGCAACAGACTTTCTTGAGGGTGTGAATTTGCATTCTAAAGATAGAAGTGTTGTTGTTGATGAATATTTGTGTGCAGCAGATAATGTCTACGCCGCAGGCGATATTGCCCGTTATCCCGATTGGCGTACAAGTGAATCGATTCGCGTTGAACATTGGCGAGTTGCAGCACAGCAGGGGCGAATCGCGGCTCATAACATGGCAGGCAAAGCAGTCAAATTTAGAGGGCTGCCCTTTTTCTGGACGATGCAATTCAAATTTTCGTTGCGCTACATTGGACATGCCCAAAGTTGGGATGAAATAGTTGTAGATGGAGATCTCCAACAACAGAAATTTATTGCTTTTTACATTAAAAATAATCAAGTCTTGGCAGTTGCAACCAGCCATCGGGATACAGAAACGGCAGCTATATCGGAATTGATGCGCTTGAACCAGATGCCACCTGTTGAGGAATTACGACGCGGTGCAGTTGATTTGATTCAGCGACAGCCTCTAGTTAGCAGCAAGCGCTAGTGGAGTGGTTCATCGCACGAGATCCCCGACTTCACAGAAGTTGTCGGGGATCTGACCATCATTAAGTGCTACGCAAAAATCAATAATCAAAATATGGTGAACATCACTGAGCGCTACGACATTATTATTATCGGTACGGGAGCTGGTGGAGGTACACTTGCTTACCGTCTTGCATCCACAGGTAAGAAAATTTTGGTTTTGGAAAGAGGCGACTTTTTACCAAGAGAGAAAGATAATTGGAATCCACAGGAAGTTTATCAAAAACATCGCTATCATACTGATGAAGAATGGTATGACAAAGAAGGTAAAGCCTTTAAGCCTCAGACTGGTTACTGGGTTGGTGGCAATACTAAACTGTACGGTGCAGCCTTAGTGCGATTACGGGAGCGGGATTTTGAAAGAGTAATTCACAAGGGAGGAATTTCTCCAGAATGGCCCTTGAAGTATCAAGACTTTGAGCCATACTACACCCAGGCAGAAAAGCTGTATGAGGTGCATGGTAAGGAAGGAGAAGATCCCACCGAACCACCTCGTAGCGAGCCATATCCCTATCCGCCAGTCAGTCATGAGCCGGATATGCAGTCCCTTGCTGATGGCATCCGCGAACTAGGTTATTACCCATTTCACCTACCACTTGCATTAAAGCTCAATGAAAGCGATCGCACCAAGAGTCCCTGTATTCGCTGTGATACTTTTGATGGATATCCCTGTCTGGTACATGCAAAAGCCGATGCTGAGGTCAATGCCATTCGTCCTACTCGTGAAAAGTATACCAATTTCACCCTTTTAACTAATGCTAAAGTCTTGCGGTTACATACCAGTGAGTCGGGTCGAGAAGTGACGAGGGTAGAAACTGAAATTGCTGGAGAGAAACATTGGTTCACAGGCAAGATTGTGGTGGTTGCGTGTGGTTGTGTCAACTCAGCTGCCTTGCTGTTACGCTCTGTCAATGACAAGCATCCCAACGGATTGGCAAACAGTTCCGATCAAGTGGGGCGAAATTTTATGAAACAGTTGGAAACCGCCATAGTTTCCATGCACCTAGAGATCAATCACGCTAACTTTCAGAAAACCATCGCCGTCAATGACTTTTACTGGGGAGAGCCGGATTTTCCTTATCCGATGGGTATGGTGCAGAATACAGGTAATGTACTTGCTGATATGATTCCCGCCGAGGCTCCATCGCTTATGGCTCCGTTTGTGAAACTGATTCCTCATTTTGAGCGACATTTGTTAGCCGAGCGATCAGTTGGTTGGTGGTTGCAAACAGAAGATTTACCAGACCCAAATAATCGGATTCGTGTAGTAGGTGACAAGATTCACGTTGACTATACACTTAATAATACAGAAGCAAGCGATCGCCTGATCCATCGTTGGACATCTGTACTCAAGTCAATCCCCCATTCTGCTAAACACGTCCTGCCATTTAGCATTTATCCCCGCACTCATCTGCCTGAACAAGCTGTTGCTCATCAATGCGGTAGTTGTCGATTTGGTACAGATCCTAAAACCTCAGTTCTTGACCTCAATTGCCGTAGCCATGATGTTGATAATCTTTATGTGGTAGATAGTAGTTTTTTCCCTTCAAATTCAGGGGCTAACCCGACATTAACGATTATGGCGAATGCATTGCGCGTTGGCGATCGCATAGCACAAAGATTGAACTAAATAGGGAACAGGGAAATCTCCCTAATTTTAATTGGGACTGGCTTTATCAGTAAAGACAAAAAGGAGAAACATTATGAATAATAATGAGGAAAACATTATACCACAAGAGCAACCACAGATTCAATCTCAACAGAATGAGTCAGAACAGACAGATTCTCATCCCCTGACTACAGTTCTAGGTGCTGTGGGAGGTGGCGTAGCAGGAGTCGCACTAGGTCGGTCAATTGGTGGTAAGATGGGTGCTGCGATTGGTGGGATTGCAGGGGCAATTACTGGTGGGGTTGCAGGCAATAAGCTAGTAGGGTACGCTGAGGAATTTATTGAAGAACTCCAGCCGACAGTTGGGTTGGGATTAGGAGCCGATCATAAACCAATTGAACTACCCCGTCACTATAGTTGGGAAGAACTACAAGCGTTATCAAAACCCCAAGGTGGAGAAATTTAGCCATATGGAAAGTGCGATCGCCCTTATAGCTAGAAGCTAGGGGCTTTGCAGCGAATATTTTCGGTAAAAAAATGCAAGAATCAATCTGATACAGTTTTTTGTATTGATGAATACAGTTAAATTCACCATAATTCTTTGTAATTGAGAAATAAAGCCTGATGATTCTGGCTGATGGTGAAGTCGAGAGTCAAACGAATCAGTTAAAGTCCAGATCCAGTCCATAGAGGATATAGAAAAATTTCACAAGCTAGTTGTGATTGCTAGTTGTAAAACTAAAGGATAGGATACGGAACATCACAGAATCATGTCAGTACATAAGTTACTCAGTACCTAAAAAGATTGTTTGGTTAATTCCCAATATGAAGTTATAGGCAACTATCTACTGGCAAAACTGGAAGGTAGCAAGCATTTAGAGTGGATTACAATACTGCTCGGATAAAACAAATCGATTGACATTTAAAACCTGTAGAGACGTTGCAGTGCAACGTCTCTACATGCCCAAAATTACGACGACAAATCCTTAACCGAGCAGTATTGGAGTGGATTACAACACAAGTGTTGGTTGTAGGAAAAAATTAAGGGAATACTCTGCGTAAATTCTAAATTAATAATTAATACGCCACTCTAAAACGCTCACCGTATGGCGATCGCATTTACTCCATCAGCAATTGAAAAACTATTGCTTGTTGGTCAGTCCTCAAGTTGCAACTAACAACTGACCAAAAGCCAAGCTGTTTAGCTGTGCAATACCATCATCTGTTCTGCATTCCCAATAGGCACTTTTTTGCCTTTGTGGTTCTTGATGGGTATGGCTATGAGTACGATGCAAGTTCGTTCTACCACGGTTACTGCGATCGCTCCACTGTACTGAATATATCTGATCCTCAACCCTACCTATCAAATCGAAGAATTGTAGGAGAAAACTCATCATGTCCGACGAAAAAATTAGACAGATAGCATTCTATGGTAAAGGTGGTATTGGCAAATCCACCACATCTCAAAATACCCTTGCTGCTATGGCAGAAATGGGTCAGCGCATCTTGATTGTCGGATGCGATCCTAAAGCAGATTCCACTCGTTTGATGCTACACAGTAAAGCTCAAACCACTGTTCTCCACTTGGCTGCTGAACGCGGTGCAGTAGAGGATTTAGAGCTAGAAGAAGTCATGCTCACTGGATTTCGTAACGTACGTTGCGTAGAATCTGGTGGTCCTGAACCTGGTGTAGGCTGTGCTGGTCGTGGTATTATTACCGCCATCAACTTTTTGGAAGAAAACGGCGCTTACCAAGATGTTGACTTTGTCAGCTACGATGTATTAGGTGACGTTGTTTGCGGTGGTTTTGCCATGCCTATTCGTGAAGGTAAGGCCCAAGAAATCTACATTGTTACCTCTGGTGAAATGATGGCGATGTACGCTGCAAACAATATCGCTCGCGGTATTCTCAAATATGCCCACACTGGCGGCGTGCGCTTGGGTGGTTTAATTTGTAATAGTCGTAACGTTGATCGCGAAATCGAACTTATCGAAACCCTAGCATCACGCTTGAATACCCAAATGATCCACTACGTACCTCGCGACAATATCGTGCAACACGCAGAGTTACGTCGTATGACTGTGAACGAGTACGCACCTGACAGCAATCAAGGTAATGAATACCGGACACTAGCGAAAAAAATCATCAATAATACCAATCTTACCATTCCTACACCCATCGAGATGGATGAGCTAGAAGCATTGCTGATTGAATTCGGTATTCTTGAAAGCGATGAAGAAGCTGAAAAGTTAGCTGAAATGGATAAATCGTCACAAGAAGCACTCAAGTAGTAATAATCACAAAACCATTTGAGTTAGTAGTTGGTTGGTTTGGTTATGGGGATTGGAGATTGACTTTATGTCTTTCCCAGTCCCCTTTTCTTTTGAAAAACTTTTGTAAAATAATTTTGTTAAATTAAACACTAATATATTAAATACACTAATTTATTTCTTTGGAGCATCAAACTCTCTAAAAGAGATATAAAGCCTAGACGGTGAAAACCCAAGTAATTAGAGGTTTTAGAGGATTTATGGAACCTTATCGCAAAAATCTACTTTATTTGTAGTAAGTACATCCCTATATAAAAGCCTTACATAAAATCAAGGCAAAATACTTATTTTTTGACTATATCTTTGACTCGGCAGCAATTTCAATAAGTACATTGTCTTACTTCGTCAGTTAGTGAACTGAATGTGGTAGTTTATTTTTTTTAATCAATTTTTGCAATCTAATTAAGATTTTATTTATGACTCAGCCTTCTCCTCAAAAACAAGTTGACAAAAAAAAGGTTAATCAATTACAGGGTAGTCAACAAAATGCAGGGAAATCAACCATAATAAATCCTTCAAAGCAGCCAGTAAGGCTTCAACAGTCTCTTCGTCAAGAACAAATCGGACAAAAGGATTGGAGTTTGAAGGCAAAAGCAACTGTTTGGGCGATCGCCGTCAGTATGCTTCCAGTACTCGCGTTTGGAACTGCAACAACTTATCACTTTGGCAATAAGTTAATTACCAAGCAGATTCCTCAAGCTCAACAGGTAGGCGCTACAGATCTAGCAGAAGCCGAACTTGCACTACACAAACAACTTTCACTTCTGTTAATTGGAACGGGGACAGCGATAGTCTTAGCAGCTGCGATCGCGATAATTTTGGCTAATCGTGCCATTCATCCAATTTTGAATGCTGCTGCGGTTTCTACCACAATAGTCAATAGGCTACGTCGAAAAGATGAGAATATTCGCACTGCGATCGCCAGCAACAATGAACTAGTTGTTTTAGAGACAAACATCAACTTACTAAAAGAACAACTCCCGGAATTGCTATGGAAACAAGAACTCGAAACTGAACGCGCCCATTTGTTGATGAACATCACCCGTCGCATTCAGGAATCACTCAAGGAAGAAGATGTTCTCAAAACTACCGTTGAAGAAGTTCGCGCCGCCTTACAAACTGACCGCGTCGCTATCTTTGGCTTCAATTCCAATGGAGACGGAACCTTTGTGGCAGAATCAGTAGCATTTGGTTTTCCAAATGCTTTGCGGGCTACAATATCAGATCCTTGCTTTCAAACAGAGTATGTAGAACAATATCAAAATGGCCGTGTCCGTGCGATCGATGATATTTATCAAGCGAATCTGGCTGATTGTCATATTGGATTGCTAGAACGATTTGCTGTTAAAGCCAATTTAGTTGCACCTATTCTCAAGAAAGACCAGCTATTTGGCTTATTAATTGCACATCAATGTTCTAAACCCCGCTTTTGGCAGCAATATGAGATTGATTTCTTCGCTCAGATAGCGACACAAGTGGGATTTGCCCTTAATTACACTAGGTTGTTAAAACAGGTAGATACGAAAGTTGATCAAGCTCACTTATTTATAAATATTACCCGGCGGATTCGGGAATCACTTAATGAAGAAGATGTTCTCAAAGCCACCGTCGAAGAAGTCCGCAAAGCGATTAGTGCTGATCGAGTCATTGTTTATGGTTTTGACTCCGAGTGGTATGGAACGGTGATTGCAGAATCAGTTCTTCCAGGTTTGCCAAAAGCCTTGCGAGCTAGAATCAAAGACCCCTGCTTTGCAGAAGGCTATGTAGAAAAGTATCAAGCTGGTAGAGTTCAAGCAATCAATAATATTTACGAAGCTGATCTAAGCGATTATCATATTAACCAACTCAAACCCTTTGCTGTCAAAGCCAATTTAGTTGCACCCATTCTCAAAGATGACCAACTATTTGGCTTATTAATTGCACATCAGTGTTCTAGTCCCCGTAATTGGCAACAATCTGAAATTGATTTGTTTGCTCAGGTTGCGATGCAAGTTGGATTTGCTCTTGATCATGCTAGACTCTTGCAACGAATCGATGCTGAAGGTATGCAAACTCAGTTGCTTGCAGACTTGATACGCCAGATTCGGGAATCACTTAATGAAGAAGATGTTCTCAAAGCCACCGTCGAAGAAGTCCGCAAAGCGATTAGTGCTGATCGAGTCATTGTTTATGGTTTTGACTCCGAGTGGTATGGAACGGTGATTGCAGAATCAGTTCTTCCAGGTTTGCCAAAAGCCTTGCGAGCTAGAATCAAAGACCCCTGCTTTGCAGAAGGCTATGTAGAAAAGTATCAAGCTGGTAGAGTTCAAGCAATCAATAATATTTACGAAGCTGATCTAAGCGATTATCATATTAACCAACTCAAACCCTTTGCTGTCAAAGCCAATTTAGTTGCACCCATTCTCAAAGATGACCAACTATTTGGCTTATTAATTGCACATCAGTGTTCTAGTCCCCGTAATTGGCAACAATCTGAAATTGATTTGTTTGCTCAGGTTGCGATGCAAGTTGGATTTGCTCTTGATCATGCAAGGGTTCTTAACCAGGTAGATCAAGCATACCAAGCTGCGGAAGATATTTTTCTCCAGCAGAGTCAACAACAAGAAAATCTGCAAAATCAAGTATCCGAATTGCTCAAAAGTAGTGAAACAGTTGTCCAAACCTTTTCAACAGAGGTTGCTATCAACCAAATGGAGTCTATTACATCTACCTACAATCAAATTCAAATGTTGGCTGATTCAGCTGAGAAAATGGTTGCTTCTGCTCAACAAGTAGAACTCCAAGAACTGCAACTTAGTCAGATTGTCAAGGATGAACATAAATCTATTAACCAAATTTTAGATAGCATCTGTACGACACAAGAAATACTTGTGAAAGCTACCCAAAAAACCAAGTGTGTAGATCAACCTGCTCAACAGCTTTGTGAGATAGTAAGTCTTATTAGTAATGTTGTCTCTCAAATCAAGCTCCAAGCTATGCACACAGCACTGGAAGCATCTCGCACTGGAGAAACAGGTCAAAAATTTGCTTTGATTGCGGAGAAAGTACTTTCCTTAGTGCAGCAGCTAGACTCGGATATGGTAAAAATCAAACCACTCGTTGTAGAAATTCAGACAGAAACTAATGAAGTGGTTGCTGTGATCAAGTCTGGAGCAGAACAAGCAATCAGTGGGATGGAATTGGTAGAAAAAATTCAACAGCAATTTACAGAAATTATCACTGTCAATGACCAAATGCAAGCACTGGTGATGGAAATTGCTCAAACTGCTAGCGTCCAAGCACAGACTTCTACCTCCGCCAACCAATCTATTTTGAAAGTTGCTGATATTGCTAGCCAGACTTCAAAGCAAGCTCTAGCAGTGTCCGAGTCCTTAGCCAAGTTAGCGACATTTGGCCAAGACTCATCGCAGAGTGGGAATTAGTTCAACAATTTCCTGCTACTAATTTCAACATTTGTGCCATCTTAACTTAAACATAGGAACACAGCGATGGTTCTGGAATTTGGTATAAAAGAAAATATTTACCCAAACTTTGTTCAAACAGCTACCTCCAAGATGAGGTTCACCACAGAGGTGGCTCAAGCATTAGAACACCTAGAAATAATTCTGGCTCACTCTCAAGCTGATCAATTAATTGAGCAACTCACAACAGAGATAGAAGTGTTTTTAGAATTGGGCGAATACTTACAATTTTCAGAGTGGATCGCGATCGCTCAAACCACTCTAGCCAGCCTCCAAGCAAGCCCGCAAGTAGCCCAAACCCTTGGTAGGCTTGCTTTAACAGGTTTGCGTGCAGCTTATGAGGAAAATTTGAAAAGCGATCGCACCCATACCTCTACATATCCACTCAAACTCGCAACTTCTAAGCTCCTTGTCTGGGCAAATAGTTGTACTATCTTGATCTTGAAGTCTGACAGCGTAGAAGAAATGTTAATTCCGGAAGCTGATCAGATTATCGATTCCAGACAAAAGCGATTTTTGCACTGGCGCCAACAAATGATTCCAACCTATCAAATTTCAGAACTACTAAACTACACCAATCCACTACTAGAAACAACTTTTAAACAAGATTCGACAGTCATTTGCGAGTCCAAAAATCAGCCAGAACCAATGTTAGTAATTAGCAAAGGTCAACAAATTCTGGCTTTAGAACCAGAGATGGAGTACCTGATCACAGAACCAGAGTTAGTTATTAAACCTTTAGGAATTGACATCGAGCTTCCTAGTTATATCTGTGGCTGTACCTTTTGGAAAGATCGTCTATTCCAAGTCATTGATGTTAATACTCTGTTGAGCCAGATAATTAATTACACTGCTAAATTTTCTAATTTACCAGGCAAAGCAATATTTAGCAAAGCATTGGCTGACAATAAAATAACGTCAGCAATGGCAAAGCTTAAACAAGCCACTATTCTGGTTGTAGATGATTCCAAAAGTGTGCGACATCTCATATCCCTAACTCTGCAAAAAGTAGGTTACAAAGTTTTACTAGCACAAGATGGAAAAGAGGCGATCGCAAAATTGCAGCAAAATCCCAGAATTCAGTTAGTGATCTGTGATATTGAAATGCCTAACATGAATGGCTTTGAGTTTCTCAATCATCGTCTGCAAAATATTTTGTTAGCAAAAATACCAGTGGTTATGCTTAGTACTTGCAGCACCAATAAATATCGGCAGTTAGCAATGCAATTAGGAGCAACTAATTACTTTACAAAACCCTACATTGAGCAAGAATTTTTAGCCGCGCTCAATGTAATTGTTAGCTGACAGGGGCTTTTACCCGGATTTCTCACAAACTCGGAAAAAAGCGGAGTTAAAAACTGCTAAAATGTATATATGACAAGTATTTTAGCAGTTATCAACGATGATTCGATCCACAAGGCGATCGCTCCCAAAACAGTTCAGATTTGAACAACCAAAGTCACCACCAATTGTAGTTAATTTCCAGGGTAGACAGGTAACATCTGATGCACCTGTTTTGCTTAATTGCTGAAATAGACAGAAAAATTATTTTGCTCGCCTACATCGTAAGACTTTTTGTTATTCTAAGTACGGTTCAGTGGCGCTGTGCGCCCGCAAGCTCAAAGCGATCGCATAATTCATACTTCGATTCAGCAACGCCGGATTTGGATGATCACCTGGTATTTCTTTGTTTTTACAATCTGATCCGAGGATGAATGTGTAGCAGAATTTTAGAGAATTGGTATAACAGAAAATTAATTGCAGGGGAGATAAAAAATTATGAAAGTAGGTGCAGCATACACAAGACTATTGGTAAATGAGTGGAAAGCTTGCTTTTTGTTCTACAAAGATTTATTGGAATTTGAAGTCGCTGTAGAAAATGAAACAGACGAGTACGCTGAATTTAAAGCTGGAGATATGAGACTATCTCTGTCTCAGCGTCAGGAAATGGCTCAACTCATCCATAATGCTGACAAACCACTCCAGGCGGAATGTCAGGATACTGTAGTATTGATTTTTACAGTTCATGATTTGGAAGAGGAATATAAGCAATTAAGACACAAAGGTGTAGAATTCACCGCACCACCGATGAATAATCCTTACTATGGCATCAAAACGGCTTATCTTCGCGATCCTGATGAAAATCTGATCGGTCTGTATGAGTTTTTATCCTAATAGTAGAAAACGTCAACTACCCCTACCTGCCTAACGGCTGAGGTAGGGGCTTGAAAGAACCAGCTTTCAACGCAAAAGATGACTAGCCCGCGAGACTTGTTTTGTTACGGACTTCCGGATGTTTCCCTGTTCCGTTGAGACTGGGGACTCCCGCGAGTCAGTTGAAGATGGGTGTAGGGGTCTAAGGGTGTAGGAGTGTAGGAGGAGTCATAATTTTTATATAAAGAGGTAACATTACACTATGGCTAAACCTGTAATCCTGACAGTTGACGACGATGTTGATGTCTTACAAGCGGTGGTGCGAGATCTGCGTCATAAATATGGAGAATTCTACCGCATCTTACGTGCTGACTCTGGTACTACTGCTTTGGAAGCATTAGAACAAATCAAACTCCGCAACCAGCCTGTGGCACTATTTTTGGTAGATCAAAAAATGCCGCAAATGTCTGGAGTTGAGTTCTTACAACAAGCAATCACAATATTTCCAGAGGCTAAACGGACTTTACTCACTGCTTATGCAGACACCGACGCAGCCATCAACGCGATCAACACAACAAAAATCGATTATTATTTGATGAAGCCGTGGAATCCACCAGAAGAACGGCTGTATCCGGTATTAAATGATTTGCTTGGTGATTGGCAAGCGACATTTCACCCACCTTTTGAAGGTATTCGTGTTATTGGTAATCGCTGGTCGCCCTATTCTCATCAAGTTAAAGATTTTTTGGCGCGTAATCAAGTGCCTTATGAGTGGATGGATGTTGAATTTTCTCAGGAAGCTGAACAGTTAACAGAGTATGCAAAATGTGATAAAGTACGCTTGCCTCTAGTTGTTTTCCCTGATGGAGAACAATTGAGGCAGCCGACCAATTTGGAGATTGCTCAGAAAATTGGACTGCGAACTCAAGCCGAAAAACCATTTTATGATTTGGCGATTGTTGGTAGTGGCCCTGCGGGGTTAGCGGCGGCTGTGTATGGTGCGTCGGAAGGGCTACGTACAGTGATGATTGAACGAGAAGCCCCTGGTGGACAAGCGGGAACAAGTTCGCGGATTGAAAACTATTTGGGTTTTCCTGTAGGCTTAAGCGGTGGTGATTTAGCAAGACGTGCTGTTGCCCAAGCAAAACGCTTTGGTGTCGAAATTCTTACACCCCAAGAGGTTACGGGTATTCGCGTAGCTAATCCATATCGTTTTTTACAATTATCTGACGGTAGCGAAATTAGTTGTCATGCCTTGATTTTGGCGCTGGGTGTAGCTTGGCGGCGGTTAGATGTACCAGGAATTGAACGCTTGACTGGTGCGGGTGTTTATTATGGTGCGGCTCAAACTGAAGCGATGAGTTGTAAAGATGAAGACGTTTACATCATTGGTGGCGCAAACTCAGCCGGACAAGCTGCAATGTATTTTTCCAAATACGCTAGCCATGTGACGATGATGGTTCGTGGCGAATCTTTGAGTAACAGTATGTCTCAGTACTTAATAGACCAAATCGCCGAAACACCAAATATCACTGTCAAAACATACACTAGTGTAATTGAGGTCAAAGGTGAGAAATGTCTAGAAGCAATTATTACTAAAAATAATCGCACTGGGGAAATTGAAAAGCTTAATGCTACTTCATTATTTATCTTTATTGGAGCAGCACCACGGACTGAATGGTTAGATGGCATTGTACAACGGAGCGATCGCGGCTTTATTTTAACCGGATCAGATTTACAACGCGATGGACAACGCATCTCTGGCTGGAATTTAGAACGTGATCCCTACTTACTAGAAACAAATATCCCCGGTATCTTCGCAGTTGGTGACGTGCGTCATGGTTCAGTTAAACGTGTTGCTTCTGGAGTGGGCGAAGGTTCAATCTGCGTTCAATTTATCCATCAGTATTTAGCGAAAGTTTTGTAAATAAGCAGGAAGAAAACTATGTATTTTGGTGGTGAAATTAAAGATATCGAAATATATAGAAATCAGCAAAGACCTGGTTTTGATGAACAATATCACAAAGTCAGATTTATTCTGCAATCAAACGGAATCGAACCAGTCCAAGTAGATATATGGGTGCATCCCAATTACCCAGAAAACAACTTGGTGAAAGTTGCTAAAACATTTTTACACAGGCGTTTACTTGATCTGGTGGAATTGGCGAGTGAAGATATCTATCAGCCACAAGAAGTAGACGCCATTTGGCAAACTGTAAAATCCTAATAACTTTCCCATACTCCCAGACGCGCCATGGCGCGTCTCTACATTACTCCCCACATCTCCCTAAAAATCAAAGGAGTTCCCATGCTGCACGATCCTAATCAGATGACGCTGTTTCCGAAGTTAAATGATCAAGCTTTAGAGGAGATGAAAGAGTATGGAACTGAGATTTGGCTCAATCCGGGAGATATGCTGTTTCATGAAGGTGATACTAGCTATCACTTTCACGCCATTTTAGAGGGTGAGTTAGAGGTTACTAAGCAAGTGGGTGGTGAAACCAGACTTTTGGCGATTCATCGTCATGGTGAGTTTGTGGGTGAATTGTCAATGCTGACTGGTGCAGCTTCTATTGCTAGCGGAAAAGCGATCGCACCAACTCATGTCCTCCAAATTGAGGTTGATACTTTTAGGCACATTCTGGTTAAGTGTTCACCCTTAGCTGATGTAATTCTCACTGCAATGGCTGGAAGAAGCCAAGATGTAGAAGCTCAACTGCGCCAACAAGAAAAGATGGCAGCGTTGGGTAAACTATCAGCAGGTTTAGCACACGAATTAAACAATCCAGGAGCTGCGGCGCAACGGGCTGCGTCTTTATTACGTGGGAATTGGCAAAACCTGCAATCTCTAACTTTACAATTAAATAGCCTCACGCCTGAACAATTAAATTTGCTGGTGGATATGCAAAATCAAGCTGCAACATACGCTACCACAGCAGTCAAACTTAACCCAATCACCCAAGCTGATCAAGAAGACGAAGTTTTAGAATGGCTGGAAGATCATGATGTCAATTATGCTTGGAAACTTGCTCCGACCTTAGTTTCTGCGGGAATAGACTCGAAAAAACTCGATATTATTGGCGATCGCATTCCGGCTGAATTCTTGAGCAATGTATTGACTTGGTTAGAAGCTTCTCTTGCGGCGACAGGATTGATCAACGAAGTTGAACACAGTACAGGACGGATTTCTGAGTTGGTGAAAGCTATTAAGGGCTACACCTATATGGATCAAGCCCCTTTGCAGGAAATAGATGTGCATGAGGGTATCGAAAATACTTTACTGATTTTTCACTGTCGGATTAAAAAGGGTGTGATTGTTCACCGTAATTATGATCGCACTTTGCCACGCATCAACGCCTACGCTGGCGAACTTAATCAAGTATGGACAAATTTAATTGATAATGCTTTGGATGCGATGGATGGGAAAGGAGAATTGACAATTAATACTTATAAAGAAAATAACTGTCTCGTAGTTGAAATTATTGATACTGGTTCTGGGATTCCAGAGGCGATTCAATCTCGGATTTTTGAGCCGTTTTTTACTACAAAAGGTGTGGGTAAAGGTACTGGTTTGGGTTTAGAAATTAGCTACCGAATTGTTGTCAATCGGCATAAGGGAGATATTTATGTTGAGTCACAACCAGGTTGTACGCATTTTCGGGTGCGTTTGCCAGTTTGAGCAGGGAAAAGGGATGAAACGCAAACGGTGGGATTGATCCCACCGTTTTCACGTTATCTTAACGTTATCACTTCTTGGTGCAAGATGAGAGTTGAATAATTGGAAATTTGAATATCAATTCACCCGGCTCCAAGAACTTCCATTACTCCAGCTAATTTGATTCCAATCCGACGCGATAGCCCCACTGGACTGATCACCACCACCGAAACTCATCTTTACTTCATTGTTATTGACAATGCCTGAAGAATAGTTCCAATACGGATTTGTTTCAGTCCAATGAACCAATACTGTAATTCCATTTTGGATTATGTAAATGTCTTTGTTGCCGTTACTAGCAGACCACTTACCTGTTAGTGTCATATTTTTCCTTTTGAATACAAAAAAGCCAATTGAGTCAATTAAGAGTAGGATTAATCAAAGATTACCACTCGTTTTAGCTTGATATTACACATATTTTAGAATGATATTATCATTCACTTAGGAGAATATATTATTTGCTTGATTCTGTCAACATCCATGATCTGAGACTTCAGTCTCAAGATGTAGATGATCTGGATGGCTGAGCGTTAAAATCTTAATGATTTTGAGCAATAAAAGTCACTAAAAATTATTTCTAGAGGTAGATAATGCGAGCAACCGTTTATCACGGGCCTGGTGACATGCGGGTAGAAAACGTTCCCGACCCGCAAATTCAACAGTCCACCGATGCAATTGTCCGTATTACTCACGCTTGCATCTGTGGTTCAGATTTGTGGTTCTACCGAGGATTAGATAATTGGCAACCAGGATGGCGCGCTGGTCACGAGTGGATGGGCAAGTTGAGGAAGTCGGTTTTGACCCCTCCCCCGTCTTGGATCTCAGCGTTGACTTAGATGGCGTACCCTCCGGATACGCAGCAATGGACAGTAGGGAAACAATCAAGGTGATGGTGCGACCTTAAACAATTTGCAATTTGCAATACTCGCACCTTTGGCACGAGAAGCAAGCTACGCAATTCGCAATCATGATTTGATGACAAAGGGAAAAACCAATGCAGACACGTAAATTAGGTAAACAAGGGCTTGTTGTTTCGGCTTTGGGACTTGGTTGTATGGGAATGTCTGAATTCTACGGCAATCAGGATGAGGCTGAGTCGATCGCTACTATTCACCGCGCTTTAGAACTGGGTGGAAATTTCCTTGATACTGCGGATATGTATGGTTATGGTGCAAATGAGGAACTTGTCGGTAAAGCGATCGCAGATCGTCGAGATCAGGTAATTTTAGCAACAAAGTTTGGTATCCAACGCAATCAAAATACTCATTCCCGAAGTATTAATGGTAGTCCAGAATACGTTCGTCAAGCCTGTGATGCTTCACTAAAACGGCTGAAAGTTGATTACATCGACCTTTACTATCAGCATCGTGTTGATTCAAATGTGCAAATTGAAGACACGGTGGGAGCAATGGCAGAACTTGTACAACAAGGTAAAGTTCGCTACCTCGGACTTTCGGAAGCTGCACCAACAACAATTCGCCGCGCCAATGCTGTTCACCCAATTACAGCGTTGCAAAGCGAGTATTCTTTGTGGACACGCGATCCAGAAGACGAAATTTTACCGACCTTGCGGGAATTAGGAATTGGGTTAGTAGCTTATTCTCCTTTGGGACGGGGATTTTTGTCTGGACAAATCACTAGCATTGATGATTTAGCAAAAGACGATTTCCGTCGTGTTTCACCTCGCTTTCAGGGTGAAAACTTCAACAAAAACTTGCAATTGGTGGAACTCGTAAAAGCGATCGCCACTGAAAAACAAGTCACTCCCAGCCAACTAGCACTAGCTTGGTTGTTAGCACAGGGAGAAGATATTGTTCCGATTCCCGGAACTAAACGCCGCAAATATTTAGAGGAAAATGTGAAAGCTGTCGAGGTTAGCTTAACACCAGAAGATTTGCAACGCATCGACAAAGTTGCTCCTAAAAATGTTGCAGCAGGCGATCGCTATGCGGATATGAGTACAGTTAATCGCTAGGAAATTTAGGGGGGTTGGGGATTTTTGGGTTTGAAACCAGAAATTTCGAGGTTGAAATGAGAAATTTCGGGGTTGAAATGAGAAATTTCGGGGTTGAAATGAGA